>CAZKUH010000418.1:0-2825 GCA_964555895.1 uncultured Enterobacterales bacterium | reverse complement strand
GTGACTAAACACCTAGAGTCTGCGAGTATAAGCCAAATTTACCTTAAGCACGTGCAATAGAGATCGGATACACGCAATGAAGACCATAATGATGGGGTTAATATTTCTTGTCCTTGCCGGGCTTTCTACGCCCGCCCATGCGATTGATCCGCCTTTGACCCCTCTGATGCAGGCTGCAAAGAAAGGGAACGTATTGGAGATAAATTCACTTTTGAGTCAAGGTGTCGATGTGAATGCCGTGAACCGGAAGCAATTGGCGGCTCTTTATTATGCGGTTCGGAGCGGGCATGTTGAGGCAGCGAAAACTTTATTGGCCGCCGGTGCGGGTATCGCCGCGTCCAGCCCGGGTACTCTTTTGGCCATGCCGGCGAGAAAAGGCAATGTGGAGATGGTTGATGTTTTATTGGCCAATGGTGCGGATATTAATTATCTGGGTACAAGTAATGCACCGGCCTTATATGCGTCAGTCTATGACGGAGACGCAATAAACATTGACCTGATTAAAAAACTGATAGCCCTTGGGGCTGATGTAAATGCAGGCAACAGGCACTATAATGACACCCCATTAATGCAGGCAATTAACAATGGTCGATTAGACGTCGCGCAATTATTGATTGATGCAGGCGCTGACATTGCGGTCGTTAACAAAATTGGTCGAACGGCTCTCTTTTATGCGGCCGGTACGACGCATGGCGATCGGATAAAAAGCTTAAACTTTTTACTGGAAAACGGTGCGGACCCTAGCGTTCAAAACAAGAAAGGCCAGAATATTGCTGCCTTCATCGAAGATCTGTCCCTGTCTTATAAATTAGATAAAGCAAAGGCGGGTGACGGGTTTGAGCAGTACAAGCTGGCACAAGAATATCAAAAATACCCCCGGGCGATTTTTAGCCAGGAAAAAATCAGAAAAACTTATGCCTGGGCGCTAAACACGCTGGAGCCTTTGGCCAAGGGCGGTGACGCCAAAGCGGCGTACCTGATCGGATATGCAGAATTTTTTAATAGAACGGGCAACAAAAATACAGACAGCGGCCTTTCCTGGATGATCAAAGCTGGTCAGGCAGGGTATAGAAACGCGCAATGGAAGCTGGGCGATATCTATGCCAACGGTAAAGGTGGATTGGCGGTTAACAAGCAAAAGGCCATTTATTGGTACGAACTGGCCGCTGCGCAAGGTTCTGGTTCCTCCAAAAAAGCTTTGGAAAAACTTAAAGCGGAATAATAAAGGGGTTCCGTTAGCCCTGCCGCCGGCCGTCCTCTGTGGAAGATCACAAGACCGACCTGCCAAAGCGGCGCTCATTGAATAGGGGCGAGCCGACCTTGCACCGCATTTGTGGGCCTCTCGACCTCTTCCTGTCGAACAGAATTGTGCAACCCAATTGGGACCAGACCCTAAACAACCATAGTGCTCAATACGTCCCGCCGTAAGGCAATGTATTCACAATATCCATAAATTTTTGGTAGCGTTGAGCTTGTGCGCCCGTGCCAAAATCTTCAATTTTGATGATATATGTTTCGCTTTCAAATCCGGTTTGATAGGACGCAAGCCCCGCATGATAGCCGTTGGCGATTACCCCGGCGGCAGAAAGAGATGTCATCACTTTTTGGGTGCTGTTGGTGTTTGCATTTATGGTTTTTACCCATGTGTGCCCGAATACGGATAAGCCAGCCGGCGCAATACAATCACTATGATAAATACTGCTGGTCAGCGATCCAATCAACACATAGCCAAATTGCGTATCATGTGAGCCCGCAAGAGGTGTAATTAAAACCAGCGGTGCCGTATCATCACTTTTTGCTTGGTCAAATGACGCATTAATGCTGAATTTGCTGGAGCCTGACTGCCCTAGTCCGGTTTTTTCGTATTCTATAAAATTGCTTTTTAGAAATCTGACAGCTTTTTCAAAAGTTGGCAGATACGCTTCATAGCCTGCGCGGGCATTCTCTTTTGCGATCGCGCATTTATCTGGATCCTTTGCTCCTGCCTTTGTTTCTGCAGGAGAGCCAAAATCCCGATCTCCCTCCTGGCGCCAGTCGCCCTGATACATGGCGCTGTTTCTGCGAATAGGCGCCAAGAATCGTTCCAAGGTATCGATTTGCTTTTCACGTCGACATGTTGCGTCGTTCATGAGTGAACATCCGGCGGCAACAACTTGGGCAACGTGTCGGCAAAACGCTTCACGGGCTGCAATTGTTGTTTCAAACACCTCTATTGCCTGTTGGTTTTTAGCTCTTCCATTGGCCCATACCCGGTCCATAAATTCAGAAGCGGCCTTGGTTGCGGCAACATCCTGTTTTGTGGCTGTTGCTGAACGGCTAACCCCCAATAATCGCCCAAAATTACCGATGGCCTGCTGCGCGGCATTGTTTGCCGCCTGCGTCTCACTACGTGCCTGATTGACACGAGAACCGGTTTCCCTGACCCTGAGCTCTAATTGATTACCCTTGGCTTCATAAGTTGCCCGGCAAACTTTCATTTTTGCGTTATGGGCCTTTGCCGCAGCATTCGTACTCTCGCTCTGGCCCATACCGACCTTCGGCCAAGACAGGAGCATGACAACACCAAAACACAACGAGACCAAAATCAGTATTCTCATGATTCTTCCAAGAAATTATGCGAAATATAAACTCTGCCTTTTCGATTTGTATAGGTCAAGTAATTGAGTGTGCGGAACTATTTATCAAGATATCAGTGGAGAGAACGATGAGACAGAAGTGCATATTATAACGATTAAATTATGATGACTTCCAACAAATATTCAAATTTTTTGAAACGTATTTAATTTATCTACAGTTATACTTATGACCGTTTGCTAAAAGCGGGG
>CAZKUH010000417.1:0-2826 GCA_964555895.1 uncultured Enterobacterales bacterium | reverse complement strand
CATAAGTCCTTTTACGATTGAGATAACACCAGATTACTGATACTGTGGGTTTGTGTCAGTTGGAAAGTGTATGTCCCTTTTTATTTTCGATCAAAAAGATCTACCGTTTACTTTGAGCGAAGATCAAGAAGATTTAAAAGCATTCTCACAAAGAGCTAATGAATCAACATTGAGTTATGAGGCGTTATTAGAGGACTTAAAATCACATGGCAAAAATTTGGTGAATTCATGAAGCGTATTATAGGTCTTTTTATAGCGATACTTTTACTTGGGTATGGTGTAGTAAGGATAGGTGTAGGTGTTTCATTGTTAGCCCAAACTTTAAATGTAGTCAGTTTTCCTGACTTAGCTGAAGGAGTCGCAGAGGTTAAAGTATTCATTGAAGCTCGTGCAAATGATCAAATATTTCCATTTAGTTTAAATGGCTATTTCGGCTATATAGTGGTTATGGGAATCTTGCTATCAGCTGGGGCGCTAGGAACCATTGCTCGCAATCAATGGGGGTACAAATTAATTGGTATTTACTTGGTAATGCACGCTGCACTTTTTGTTAATTTCCAAGAAATTAATCCAAAATTAATAGGCCTTATATTGCAGATAGTAATGTTATTTGTATTATATTACCTAAGGCCTCCAATTTCTGGGAATTCAGCTACAATTACATAATAAGTGCTTTAAATCTGATTCCGTATACTGTCGCGGTTTTTTGCAAAGGATCCGCAAAAACCACGCCGGTATGCGCCACAGTTTTAGCAGGCGTTATAAAACAAATCAGATAAAGGAACTATAAAATGCCATGTAACCAAAATCATCCAAGAACATTAGATGAAAACCAATTAGCAACGCGGAATAATCACCAAACACTTGATCAGGGTAGGCATAAATGCTGTCAATGCGCCTATCGTTGCAATCGGAAAACTGCAACAACTCAAGACGTTGGGTAACAAATGAAATATCTGTATTTATTCTCATTTATGATTTTAGTCACTGCAGGTTACGTTGCAAAAGCTAACAATGAAACTATGCAGCATCTTGAAGTGTGTGCAAAAGCATACGACGAGTTGAACTCGACAACAAAAGACTATTTCAGTAATGGAAAATGTGCAGTTGAGTCTTTTATTGATTTACTGAGTCAGAAGGAAGCCAACATTACTTTTTCGAAACACTATCATTGTGATGAAAATTCAGATTTCTTTAAAACTGTGTTGAGATCAGAATCCCCACAAAGTTTTTCAAGTATAAAGAAACTTGTAGATCACATAAAACATGCTGAATGGATTTATAGTAATCATTATTATGCCTACCTTCCATGTGAATTGGATGGCATATTAAAAGTTCAAGACAGAGCAATAAAATTCAGTGTTAATTTGGGCGGCCCTGGGGTATTCATATACAAAGGAAAACGCTTTAGCTTTTCTGACCCAAAATATCAGGATTGTTACGATGAAACTTCATGCTGACTCGCTTAACCAGAACGTGTATTTGACCAATTACTCGCCACGCACTATCGTGCGCAACAAGTAATGGTCAAATGACATTAACGTTCATACGCAAAGGTCGATATAGAATGATATGAAAAAAATAGAAGCAGCCGAATCTGAAGAAATTGATAAAAGAGAAAGAGAGGTACAACTAATAATGAATATTGTTGAACCTGACCCTGAGTATCAAGCCATATTCATTTCAGATGAAGCATGTTTCTACGATGTATCTGGCCAACATGAAAAAGAGATTGAAGAAAGATTAAGATTTTACTTTAAGGGTGAATTACCAGCCCCATTAAGAACACCAATATGGCAATTCATAGAAATAGTTAAACAGCGCTATCCAGGTTGGCCAGATGAGTGGCCACCTTAGCGTTAGCGCCTAACAAATAAGGATAGGTCGTGCGGAGCCGCGACTTAATTAGAGAATTTAGTTTGATTTATTTTTTTTATTTACTGTTTTTTTCGGGAGAGACCTTACCCATTAGCATCATTGATGTTGCGTTAATTTAATAACATCTTTCAAATTTTCAGCATGAAAACACAACACAAACACCCATAATTCAATTTATCGATACTGACTATGCTAAAAAATGGCCGCTAGAGTACGTATTCCCCGAGAGAAGCTTGCTATCTACTGCTGTCAGCAACTGGGCGACATGTTATTGAAATCCATTGCTGAATTATTTAGTATGGAATATGAGGGCGGTGTTTCCTTTGCCATTCATACGATAAATAAAGATTTAGAGCGAAAAATGGTTAGACAGTCTTTAAAGAGCAATGAAAAAAATATTTGAACATGATGAAATAAGATTAACTCTTTTTCATCTTTTTGTTCTTTTTAGGAGCGATACCCTTTTTTGTAGTTAATAATTCCGATGGATATAAGAGTATATACTTGAAGTTAAAAACAAAACTTTTATTGGCCGCTATCCTGCTGTTACTTTTTCCAGTGGCTACGGTACAGTTTCTACGATCTCTGGATCGGTGGCTGGTGGAAAAAGACCGGCTCTATCTGGAGCAACGCGCCCAAAACCTGGCGACAGGTTTGGCACCTTTTATTACTCAATGGAGTAATTCTTCAACTTTAACGGGGTTTCCGGTATTTCCGTTGGAGATGGTTAACCAGCCGATCCTCGATGGCTATGATGATGAGTTGAAAATAAATTCAATTAATTGGATAAATTTTAAGAACAGCAAGTCCCGCCTTATAATCAGCAAAAATGACCATTACTATTATTTATTTAATGTAAGTCCGTTAACGCAGGAATCGCTAATTACATACAAAGTATTATTTAACGCCAAGACAGATAAACTGGCGCCTAATCCGGTACAATTTATT
>CAZKUH010000416.1:0-2828 GCA_964555895.1 uncultured Enterobacterales bacterium | reverse complement strand
AAAAAATTATATATTTATTTTTCAATTTACAATGGTATGGGTTTTTTTTTTTTTGTTGTGACCTTGAAATAAGCTAGGCCATTTTGTTCAGGCGTTATGCCATAACGTTTATCCGCTTGACGTGATACGTTAGCATAGAGACCGAATAATCCACGTTTTTCAACTTTGACATTTTCGCTGTCAAGATAATCCCCATTTGGTGATAAGACGCCTGACAGAGTCTTGCGGTAGACAACTCTTAAAATAGCCTGGTTTGGTGCTGGTGTACTAGGTGTGGGAGCAGCTGCTACCAAAGGAGGGATAGGAGCAACCGCAGATGTTTTAGGAATTTTCGAACTTGGAATTTTTGCTGGTGGCGGCGGGGAACTGCCACCCCCACAATTGGCTAAAAAGAAAGTTGACGATAACAACAGGGTAGTAATAGCTAGGTATCTAGGGATATTATTTTCAAATCCTTTCATAATGAATCCTTGAATTGTCGAGTGATTTTTGACGCTTACAAAAGATATTACTCGTGTTGTCATTCAATGTAAATTGGTAAAATTCACACTTTGTCAATGATTTAGGTTATTTAACCTGAATCATTGAAGATGCCGGTTCCAGAATTCATCGGTTTAATCGACTTTAAATTCCCTATCTGGCCAGCATTGGTCGTTCATGGTGTCGCGGTATGCATGCCAGCTGGCATAACCCAGTACCGGCATAATAATAAAAAATCCCAGAAATGCCGTGAGCATACCGATGGTCAGAAGCAGTACGATCAGGAATACCCAAAACAATAGTGCTTTTTTGTTTCGTAGTACGGCATTGATGCTACTGACAACAGCGGTGATCATATCGACTTTTTTATCCATCAGCATCGGTAGTGAAAATGCACTGGCGGCAAAAGTAATCGTGGCAAATATTGAACCCACCATGCTTCCGATGGTTAAAAATAGTAGTAGATCTACAATTTCAGGATTAGACGTTGCCGGGAAAAAGATATGTATCATGGATGCAGCGCGGACCCAGACCAGAAAAATAATCATTAAGACGCCGGCATAAATAAGCAGATCTGAATAGCGGTTTTTACCATGGATAAAACTGACCGAGAGTCGTGGTTTATAACCGCGTTTTAATTGACGTGCAATAGAATATAGCCCCAGGCTCATAACCGGAGCAATAAAGATAAAGCCACTCATCATCACCAGCGCTAACATGATGCTATGATAGTGGTAAGCAGTAAGAGAAATAACCCAACTGGCGATAACAATGATGCCTCCGTAACTCAAACTTTCTTTTGGCGCTTGTTTGAAATCTTGCCATCCTTTGACAAGCCAACCGATGGCCGCTGTGGTTTCTAATTGATTACAGGCAACTATAAAAGGTCTTTCGGTGCTGGCTGGCGATTTGGACTCAAGGGATTCATTCATTGTTATTATCTTTTAAATTTTGTTGAAACGACTATTTAAAACCATAAAACCTTTGAGGTCAATCAGCGAACTGTCATCTTGGATGACATTACGGGACTATTAGTAATGAGTATATGCGCCTGGTTCGGCAGGTAAACAAAGACCAGGATTGCAACTTAATCACGCCGCCATAGTTTAAAGTCCCATTCGCCTACCGTATGCACGCAGTTTCCGAGCCTTATTGCTGTCACAACAGATTTTTTGTGACTCATTTGTTGAATCTTGAGACAGATCTGCGTAGTCTTCCAGACTAATGCAGTTTTGTTTGTCACTTAAATGCAGTCTGAGATAAACCGAGGCTAAGCTATTGTCGCGCTTTATACTATCCTGAAAGTGATTAAGAACAAGTGTCGATGAAAGTTTTGAAGCTATTACAAGGTCTAATATAAGCGAATATAATATAATTACCGTTGGAGGTTAAGTTGAGTATAGTTAAAAGTTTAAACAGGTTTTCTATCTTTTTCCTTGGGTTGTCACTGGTCATCGCTGTTGTCGTTTCAGTTTCTTTATGGTCAGGAACGGATATAAAAGCTGCAGAAAAACCAGCGCTGGATTCGGCCCTTAAAGTTGATGCTTCACAAAAAGCCGCGATTGATGCAGTGAAAGCGAAAATTGAGAAGGATTTGCCTGGCTTGGCAGTAGATGAAATAACCCAATCTCCAGTTTCAAGTTTATTCGAAATAATATCTGGTGGTGAGATTTACTACGTTACTAAAGACGGAAAAAACCTGTTTAGTGGCAGATTACTCAGTATTGAAAATGGTATTGTAGATTTGACTCAACAGAGTAAACAGAAGTTAGCCACTAAACTTTCTCCTTATCGTAAAAAGATTGTGGACGCAATTAAAGATTCGGATACCTTTTTTTATAAGGCCAAGGACGAAAAACACCGTATCAATGTTTTTGTTGATGTAGATTGTGGTTACTGTCGAAAACTGCATAAAGAAATTCCACAGCTTAATGCTATGGGGATCACGGTGAGGTATCTTGCTTTTCCTCGAGCCGGTTTATCTTCGTCTGCAGCGTCAAAAATAATTTCAGCTTTTTGTGCCGATGATAGAAATAAAGCCATCTCGGATGCCTTTGAACGGCGGCCTTTAATCCCCAAGACCTGTGAAAACCCGATTGCTTATCAATATTCTTTAGTGAGAAAATTTGGTATCAACGGTACACCCAGTATTATTTTTGCCAACGGTGATCTTTGGCCCGGATACCTGAAAGCTGCGGACATCCTTAAGGCAATCAACAAAAGAGGTTTATAATTTTACTTCTAAGGGATTAATGCAGCCAGTACCATCCTACCGTCGGTACTTAAAATACTGTAAGTCCGACAGGCTGCCTGAGTGTTCATGACATCGATGGATTTATTGTGTTTAG
>CAZKUH010000415.1:0-2828 GCA_964555895.1 uncultured Enterobacterales bacterium | reverse complement strand
TTTCCTTTTTAGCAGCCCGATCAGGCTGAGAAAACTGTGCGGCTTTGGTTTGGATTATTTCATGTTAACATAACAGACATGAAATCAGGAATTGCTAGTCATAAACCTATCTGCCATAGTTCTGGGTTATCAAAAGGAGCATATTGTTAAGATGCATTTTTTATTAGTTTGTTCGATATTTCTGTTCCTCAATTCCAGTGCCCTGGCTGAGACCGAACACTCTGCCTGTATAGAGCCATCTAGTGCACTGGCTTCAAATATTTCTGAAGAGGTTATTCTTGCAAACCTTGTATCAACGGCTTGCGGCATGACACTCAACGCTGCCGTTTATACAATACTAGGTGCTGGTGGCGATCAGGTAAAGACTCTGACAGCAGCATTGCTCATCAACCCTGAATACACCTATATAGATCCCACATCAGGTTTAGAGCCCGCAGCAGCAGGCGGAGATGATACAAATACTCCCAGCCATTCAGAACCTGCCCAAACTACAGCCAATGGCGGCGGCGAAAGCCCCTCATAATTCTTTTATCAATAAAGAAAAATCGCCTTATAATGCAGATCATTTTGTTTTAATTTATTATCTCTGATGCGCAAGGATATAAACCAGCCACTGCTTACTTGGTTGTTTCTAGGGTTGGTTTTCTGGCTTCCATTACCTTTAGGAAGTAATCGGGCTTGGGCCTGGTCGATCATGGAGTTATGGATTTTTCTCATCGCAATGATCGCACTCTGGATGTTTTACAAAAACAGAATCTCAATTCCAACTACTGTTTATGCTGCAAAGCCAGTGTTATTTATACTTGCAGCGGCTTTACTGTGGACGGGTTTTCAGATCACCCCCTTGCCTACGTCTTTACTAGATTGCCTATCCCCCAATGCCGCAAAGTTGGCTACTGCAACAGGCCATACTCATTTCGCCTCGATTGCACTTGATCCGGATTTAACAGCCAAAGCATTACTTAAAGGCATGGCATTTTTCTTAATTATACTGCTGATGCTGGTTCTGATTGATAGCCAAAAAAAAATCCGGTGGTTTGCATATACGGTGTTAGTTGCCGGGCTGTTTCAGGCAGCCTATGGATCCTATATGGTATTATCTGGAACCGAATATTCCTTTTTCTTTGAGAAAACAGCTTACAGAGGTAGGGCTACAGGCACATTTATAAACCGCAACCACCTTGCCGGTTATCTTGAAATGGTTCTGGCAATAGGAATTGGTTTACTCATATCCTATTTAGGAAATAGTCAATCAAACAGGTGGCAACAGCGACTGAGAAATTTGTTTGAAACCATATTGGGGCCAAAGGCCTTAATTCGATTATCTTTAATAACTATTTGTATCGCACTCATTTTAACAAAGTCGCGCATGGGAAATACTGCTTTTTTCGCGAGCCTTCTTATTTCAGGAACGCTGTTCCTGCTCACAGCCAAGCATGCGACTCGTTCGACTGCGCTTTTCCTAATCAGTTTAATTGTGTTGGATATTCTCTTGATCGGTTCATGGTTCGGCATTAATAAAGTTGTCGAAAGAATTGAACAAACAACCACCATCCATGAACAGCGTGATGAAGTAGACCGCGATACCCTCGCCATACTTTATGATTTTCCACTCACTGGTATTGGAGCTGGAAACTTTGCCAGTGTTTTTCCCTATTACCAAGGCGTAGACTCAAAAGGCCATTTTTATCACGCACATAATGACTATCTTGAGTTTGCTGTTGAATATGGCGGCGTCGGCTTTTTGTTATTTTCATTGGCTGTAATCTGGTGCTGGATCACTGCAATAAAAGCAATGCAGAAAAGACACTCTCCGCTTTACCTCGGCATGGCATTTGCCAGCTTTATGGGCATATTATCCATACTCATTCACTCCACAGTTGATTTCAACCTTCAGATCACATCCAATGCAGCCCTATTCATGATGCTGATGGGAATGTCCATCATTTCACTGCATTTAAAAGAATGATCACTGTTCGTAACAATCTGACCCCATTGAAAGCCCCTGCTGTTCAAGCGCCACACACATTTTATGTTCTCTAATTACATTCAAAATATCTAACCTAACTTTACTCCCCAAAGCAATCTTAATTTGATACAACACCCTCGACCTCAGCTGATTCGATAGCTGTTGCCATTGAGAAATGGCGGCTTCAATGACAGGCACATAAATGACAGGGTAGGCTTTCCCGAGTCTCATAGCATTTCCAATCGCCTGGCTAAATTCTTCATCGCTCGAACCCAATGCACTCTTTACCAAAGCAAGGTTCGCCCATGCAACAGGCCATGTTGGCCTCAAGCTGCTGGCTAACCGAAAGTTAGCAGCTGCTTTGATTAATAAAAAAATACGCCTTGTTTCAGACTTGGTTAATCTATTGGCAGTATATTCGTACAATCGTCCTTGATCATTGGTATAGCCAGCGTTGGAGGCATCGAGCCTGAGAGACCATGCCATCAGTTTTTGAGCCCTTTCCCACTCATCAGCATCAGGTTGAACATCATAACTCTGCCACCTGTGGAAATAATACATAGATATCTCATGACTCACTGCAGCACTTCCCCATTTAGCCGCAAAAAAAGTAGCCGAGAGCAATATACATATGCAAACCACAATTGAAGCATTTAAACAAACACTATAGAATCGAGGTGTAATTTCAGTTCTCAAATCTTTTATTGCCTAAAATAGCAAATGCATTCTCATTCACCAATGCATGAGCTGCTTCGGATCCAATCAGTCTGGCTGCAGCTTGCACAACCTCAAGCAGTTCAGGCGGTCTGAACCGCAAGTTATGAGCATCGGAAGCCAGTACATCAACCCAGCCGTGCTT
>CAZKUH010000414.1:0-2832 GCA_964555895.1 uncultured Enterobacterales bacterium | reverse complement strand
GCACATCCTAAATCCCAATGTGCCTTTTTAGCGCTGTTATTTGGCTTAAAAGCACGCATTAAACAGTGTTTATTAAAGGCGGTAAAGGGAGGGAAATCATTTTCTTGCCGTATTAATGTCTGCAACCATTGTTGATATTGATTCTGATCAAGTTGAGTGTTTTTTTGATTAAGTGTTACTATTTGCACTACACCATTGGCTCTTCGAGCTCTTGCCCCTAAAGCACCTATTCGGCCAAACGTCAGTAAGGTATTTTCTAGCGCTATGTTTTGTTCTTCTGAGGTGTTTTTGCAAATCAGTTCAACAATAAACTTATAACCTTCTGCTATTGCTTTTCGCTCAGACAAACCATAAGTTATATAACCACTGGGTGAATTAGCAGGTGTTGGCCAGTAGCCTACTATTTTACATGGTGCTTCGTCGTACACTCTAACCGAGACTTTTCCTTGTCCGCCAAACTTACCCTTAACGGCGGCACCAAAGAGTTCAACCTCTTGCAGCCTTAGCTGTTCTAATGCTTCGTCTTCATTATTATATTGCTTTATTAATTTAGGCCAAACTAAAGCGCGCCACCAAAAACGTAATGCGCCCTTTACCGATGTTGGCCTTATGCTATCAGCATTTTGTAATCCATTACTAATAAACATCGGAGTAATGATTTCAAAGGTTGCCTTTATTTTTGTAAAATTATTTATTTTGCTCATAAGTAACGCTCAGTTATTTCTTGAATTTAGTTGTTTATTTTAATTTTCATTAGATAAAGAAAAGCTACCTAACCCCATAAAACTTCCTTTACCGTTGTTAATTTGTTCACCTAACTGCAATAAAGGTAATAATGTTTTTAGCCCTTGCCCGGTAATAGTAAAATCACCAAAAACGCCTTGCATAGGAACTACTTGCTTTTGTTTAAAAGAATAACGTTGCCATTTAGCATTTTGTAACGTTTGTTTTGTTAGTTGAATATATTGAATGGCCTGTTGATATTTTTTTTCTTCTGTCTTGGGTAATGCTTGTCCATAAAAAAGCGCCAGTGTTTTAATTCTTCGTATTAAGGTTAATAAAAAAGCCTCTATGGAGAAGTTATGTGCTTTTAAAACCTTTCCTTTGAGTTTTATGGATGTGGGTGTATTCATTGTAATGGTTAAGGGACGCTCAGCATTCAACCAACTTAAGGGGGATAATTGCTCAACACTTTTACTTTGCATTTTAATGGTATGATGGCGCATGAAAAACTGGATGTTTTTAAAGCACTTTAACAATAATTGTTGCGTGCTTTCTGGTAGATGTCCTACTACGGTTAAGGTAAAACAAAATAAATTTCCCGTTGCTATTTTTTGCTTGTTATCAACTTTGATCATTAGCGGTGGCGGAATTTGGTTTTGTGCACTGAGCAGTGTAGAGTCAACCTGAAAATTACTACGTAAGGGCTCAAAAATATGGGCATAAGTGCAACGACTTTTAAAAAAACAGTCGGTGCAGTTAACGTTCTTCACCGTGCATACTTCTTTTTTTAATGTTCGACCTAAATAACCTCGAATAGCTGAACCTAAAAAGTCATTTACTTCACCGCCCTCCGTTATTTCATAGGTAAACTTTAATTGGATTAAAGGTAATGTAAATTTCTGTTCAAGCATCTCTGCATTTACTATCATCAGTTGGTTCCCTTGCTTTTGCATGGTTGCATTACTGTCATTGCCTTTCTATATACTGACAGAAAATTTCTGTTTTTTTAGTTTAACAAACTTGTTAACTGACTTTTTCTCGCCATTGCTTTAATTGATTTTCAAGACCATAAATAGCCCCTTTATCAAGCAAACTTAAGTCTTTTATATTTTTAATACGATCGTGTGAGTGTGATTCAAATTCAAATAGGCTTAGTAAAATACCTTTGGCGTGACTTCCGCCTAAATTTCTCATTAAGCTTTCGAGTTTTAAAACCGTATCTTGGCCTTTTTTGTTTTTTTGCCAGTTAATAGTTTTACATTCAATGATCAACATTTGGTTATTGTGTATCAATACCAGATCTAGCTCGTTACTGACTGAACTGTCGATATTGTTTTTACCGAGCCAATGGCCGTTAACACTCATAGCTACGTGCTCAATACCTAGCTCTATTGCAGTTAAGTAGGCGTATTCTTCAAACCAAGCACCGCCAAGATAACGGGCGGAATTTTCAGAGGTAAAGGTGATATGTTTATCGTCAATGGTGCAAAGGTTGGCACTAACCAACTGATGTGTGAGTTCTGGGGACAGCTTTCTAGTTAGCGCTTGCTTAGGGATGAAGCTTTGATTATAACTGCCAAAATTACTGGCGGCAGCTATGGCATTAAGTAAAGAAAAAACACCTCTATTCTTTTGACTTAATTCAATTAAATAAGTGGTAATTTCTTTTCTTGTTAATATTTCATCATGTGTTGCGCTATGTTTATTAATCGCGCTATCTACTTTAAAATGATTTAAATAAAGTAAATCTTCAATATCCAATACATTCTTATAAGGTAATGGCTCTGGTTTATTTATTTTTGGGTTAGTTAATATACGGTGTTGTTTGTCTTGGGTATCGGTGTAAATAGCCATTGATTGTGCTGACAGTTGGTCAAAAACTTGAGTGAAAGCAATAGACATGGCTTTAGTGCCACCGGTTGCATTGAGAATAATTTGGCTGTTGGGATACTCTGTTTTTAATTTGTGGTATAGCCCACCGGCAAACAAGTATATTTTGCTATGATCTGTGCTAGTGCCGCAACGCATAGTTTCAATATTTTTAATGCCTTTTTCGTTATAAAAATCAGCCAGCAGCTGGGCATTATCTTTCTCTTTGTTATCGCCTAA
>CAZKUH010000413.1:0-2838 GCA_964555895.1 uncultured Enterobacterales bacterium | reverse complement strand
CATCCCCAACACGACGCACTACCAATCACTAGTCGATGCATAACATCTGTACAAAACTACAGAAGACAAGAAATTGAGCACTCCTCACAACATGTCACTTGCTTCAATCAGAGGCTCAATGGATACTTTTACCGAAGCCGGTGGTATCAAACCTCTTCGACAAAAATCGCTACTGTTAAGCAATTATTTAAAATATCTACTCAGTGATAAATTAACCCATCATGTCCAAGTGATTTCTCCAGAAAATGAATCCGCAAGAGGCTGTCAACTTTCTTTAATTATTGCCACCAATCATCTTTCAGGAAAGGCAGTATTTCAAAATATTGAAGCCGCAGGTATTACCGCCGACTGGCGCGAACCCAATGTCATTCGTGTTGCTCCCGTGCCGCTTTACAATAGTTTTAGTGATGTCTATCATTTTGTCGATATTTTATCGGAGAGTTTATCAGCATGAATTCAACACCACAAAAGCCGCAATCTTCTCCAACAAAAATAACCATCATTGGATGTGGCCCGGCAGGGTCGCTGTTGGCAACCTTACTGGCGCAAAAAAAATATCAGGTTGATGTTTTTGAACAACGCGTTGATATGCGGATTGAAAATATTTCTGCGGGTCGTTCTATTAACCTGGCTCTGGCCAATCGTGGCATCGTACCGTTGCAAGTGGCAGGTGTGATGAAAAAAATTGAAGCGCGATTAACCACCATGGAAGGTCGAATGCTCCATGATGAAAATGGCAATCAGACCTTGCAAAAATATGGCCAAAAAGCACATGAAGTTATTTACTCCGTCTCCAGAGGGGATTTAAATAAAATACTCATGGATGCCGCCGAGGCTACCGGTCAGGTCAACATCACTTTCAATAGCAATATTACTCAAGTAGATTTTGATAACAATCAAATCCATTACAATGTGGGTAAGGAATCCAGGATACATGAATATGATATTTTAATTGGTGCAGATGGTGCCGGTTCAATCGTTCGTTCCTGGATCGAGAAGTATTATGAAAATGATAATAAGGCTAAGTTTTCGGTCATTCCTCTCGACCACGGCTATAAAGAGCTTACATTCCCCGCAGTAAATAATCAGTTTGTGCTTGAACCCCATGCCTTACATATTTGGCCTCGTGGCGAATTCATGCTCATCGCTTTACCGAATGATGACGGTAGTTTCACAGTGACCTTATTTTTACCCGAAAAAGGAGAACACAGTTTTGATTCGCTGCAAACACAAAAACATGTCGCTGATTTTTTTAAACAATATTTTCCTGATACACTAGAATTGCTTCCAAATTTGGCACAAATGTTTTTTCAAAATCCCACGGGGCATTTAGCGACTGTTCGTTGTAATCGTTGGCACGTAGGAAAAAATGTTTTACTTATTGGCGATGCTGCCCACGCGGTGGTCCCCTTCCATGGACAGGGAATGAACTGTGCTTTCGAAGACTGTCTTGAACTACTTAATCAACTCGATCTTCATCAGGATGATTGGCAACAGGTTATTCCTCAATATTGCTTTCTCAGAAAGCCCTCAACTGATGCCATCGCAGATATGGCGTTAGAAAATTATATCGAAATGCGGGCTTCGGTAAAGGATAAAAAGTTTGCATTAAAAAAAGAATTATCCTGGCTGTTGGAAAGCAAATTTCCACAATATTTTATTCCAAGATACTCAATGGTCATGTTCCACCACCTCCCTTATGCCGAGGCTTTTCGTCGGGGGAAAATTCAACAGCAGATTTTGCAACAACTGACAACGGATATTAATCATATTTCATCCATCGATATGAAACTGGCTGCACGTTTAATATTGCAAAGGTTAGATGTTCTTCCTTCACATTAAAGTATGTTGCTTAAACCGTGTTCCTGCAACGGAGGCGCATTTTCCCGGCGCTGACACCCTAACGAACAAGCTATTGCAAGCAAAATCAACCATGAGAACCGCTGTTGGCGGTTGCTTTATCACGCACTGTGGTTATTGTAGGTGAATGGCTCTAAATTTACTTCTGGCTATCACTTTTCCTTTTTCTGAAAAAGCAATGACCCGCCAATAATAATTTTCGCCTGAAGTTAAATGCGCACTGGTTAAACTGCCCACCGTTATTTTGGTTTTTTCAGCAGGAACCAATACACCCGTTATCGGCGCTTGTTCTCTAAAACCAGCTAGATCTGTATCTCGAAATGGTCGTTTGTATAATTCCAGTTGATAGGCTTTAGCCGCTGGGACTGGTTGCCATTCGAATATCGTGTTATTTGAAAAAGTCGCGTTGGATGCCGGACGAGCTACACCTAACACCGAAATACTATTTGTTGCTCTCGACTGTCCATTCCCATTCACCGCGTAGCGTAATACTGGTAATTCAAATGCTGGCAGTGGTTTATTAATTCGCAGCCTTAGCAGGTATTGTCCTTGGGCAATGGTCGGTAATAATGGTGTTTGCAACACCACTTGCTGGCCCGCTAAAAGAAATTGTTTTCTGCTGATGAGCGGCACAAAAATAGCCTGTCCCTGGGTGCTGGGTGGAATAGCAATCTCCCAACTATATTCTAATAACCCGGTACCATTGTATCGAATCAAGGCCCTTGCTCGCATTTCACTTTGTGACGTGACCACGGCGGTGGTTCGGCCATCATCAAATTCCAAAGCAACACGTTGTACGGTCAATATACCGGCAAGGCTTCCACCGGTTATGGCAAACCTCACTTGGCCTGTCTGCGAAGTATTATCCGGGAAATCTGAAAATTGCCTGACGTAAAAGAAACTGCTAAAACCTCGACGCTGTGCTGTTCTTATGACGGTTTGTGGAATAACTAATGATTCCACAAAATTGAATGTGGT
>CAZKUH010000412.1:0-2842 GCA_964555895.1 uncultured Enterobacterales bacterium | reverse complement strand
TTCATTCTTCATTATTTATTAGGTAGTAGTTTGATGCCATACCCTAATGTTTGTTCGCACCAAATAATCTTTGGCAAAACCCGTATATTAATCCATTTTCGTCACTCCCGCATCGAGTTCCTTTTTAGGCAGTTTATTTCCTAAAAATAACGCA
Organism: uncultured Enterobacterales bacterium; assembly: GCA_964555895.1. Classification (GTDB taxonomy): domain Bacteria; phylum Pseudomonadota; class Gammaproteobacteria; order Enterobacterales; genus DRNA01. The sequence goes on along the minus strand of CAZKUH010000412.1, from coordinate 2,688 downwards.
TGGGCATATTCGCCACTCGCAAAATCCTCCACTTCCGCCAAAAAGTCATCTCTATTTTTAGGCTGATTCGGTAACGCTTTATGATAAAATGCAGTGGCTGCAAATGTAGGTAAAAACAATACGTGTGGTAAATCTATTCCACCAAAATCAAAACCGGTATTAAAATCTAAAAAAGGTGAGACTAAAATAACACCATTCAGGGCCATGTTATGTTTGTTTAATAAATTAAGCGCAAGCCCCGCTGAGCGCATCCCACCATAACTCTCACCAAGAAGATATTTAGGCGATGCCCATCTTTTGTTCTCGGTCACATATTGAGCGATAAAATTACCCACAGAATTGATGTCTTGATCCACACCCCAGAAATCTTTTCCTTTCGCCTTGCCAATGAATTTTGAAAAACCAGTACCAATCGGATCGATCATCACTAAATCGGCATCATCAATGATGGAATAGTCATTTTTTACCCGCTTAAAAGGTCCATTGTTGGTAAAACCCGTGTCTTGTATGACCGCTCTTTGCGGTCCTAAAACACCCATGTGTAGCCAGATAGAAGAAGAACCGGGACCACCATTATATGCAAATACTATAGGCCGTTTAGATGAGGATTCTTGATTTTTTACATACGCGGTAAAACCAAATAAGGCAATGGACTCATCTTTTTTATTCTTGATCAACAGAGTTCCAGCCGTTGCCTGATACTTAATTTTCTTGCCACCAAGCGTTATCGAATGCTCAGATTGATAAACTTTTGCCTCAGGTAGTTTTTTATCTTTTGGCTTAGGAGCTTCTGCTGCCAGTAGTGATAACGACACAAAAGTGATTAAAATTGCAGTTAATTGTTTCATTGGATATCCTTTTTATTGTTATTGCGAAAATGGGACCCCTAGCGGTAAGAGTCAAATCTATTTTTCTGCCCACAACTATTGCAGAATACTCTACAACCGGATGACGAAACCCTGGACGAACCCTTCAGGAGAAACCTGACAGAGAAACCTGGACACCCACATCTTTTTTTACAATCTACCCCAGATTGAGTAAGGTAATCAAGTACAAGGTATTGTTAATCTAAGTTTCAGGATGAAACCACCATGCCACAACCTCGTAAAAATATCGTTTCAATAGAAGATACTCCCTATTATCACTGCATTGGCCGTTGTGTCAGACATGCTTTTCTCTGTGGAAAAGACAAGTTCTCAGGGAAAGACTATGAGCATAGAAAACAATGGGTAGTCGATAGGTTGAATTTACTTTCTTCTGCCGTTGCTGATGCAAAAATTTCAGCACGCTGCAGTGTCACTAAAACCCTGGCGATCATTTAAATTGAGCTATATTATTTTCTTTAAAATATTTGGTGCAGAATGTGAGATATAAGTTAACATGGTTGTTTCAGGTTGTGAAAATTGCAACTTTTTATTGGTTAATTTGATTTTTATATCACCTCCAGAGCCCGGTGATACAGATTCAATTAAAATTTCTTCCCTAAGTAATTGGGCGAAAAATAAGGTATCCCAGACACACCAACCGAACAATATTACTTTTTTTGGAGTGTTTTTATTGTAATGCAATGTTTTGTTTCTCTAAACCTCATTCCTCTGAAACCGCCAATATTGTCATTACCGTCACTTTCTACAATCTGTTTATCTTTATCAGTAAAAATCTTGAGGATGGTAGTTATCCGCGCACAGCTCAGTCCCGTTTCAGTTGCTAAAGCGGTGGGCATTTTTGAACCCCAGATACAAAGCTAAAGATATTTTTTTTTCATCTACCTTCAATGCTGGTAGCAAAGAGAAAATTTTTTTTACTTTTTCAAAGTGACGTCATCAATAAATTTCCTGAATATGTTTTATTTCAGCCAGCACAACAGGATAATTCTTTTACGTCCTTATTAAAAGTTTGCGCACAAAGCTTCAAACCTTCCACCATGGTTAAATAAGGAAATAACTGATTGGCTAAATCAGTTACCGTCATTTTATTGTGGATAGCCAGGGCCGCTGTCTGGATTATTTCTCCCCCATCGTGGGCTAAAATTTGTGCGCCCAATAATATTTCATTTTCTGCATCACAAACCAATTTGATAAAGCCATCGGTATTAAAATTGGCCAAAGCTCTTGGGACATTTTCAAGTTCAAGCAAACGAGATTTGGTGCTTATACCCTGAGCAGTCGCTGCCACTTCGCTTAAGCCTACAGTTGCAACTTGCGGATCGGTAAATATAACCGCTGGCATGGTAGCCAGATCAAGCGCTGCTTTGCCACCGGTCATATTGACACCCGCACGACTACCCGCAGCTGCTGCCACATAGACATATTGCGGCATATTACTGCAATCACCAGCAGCATAAATATTTTCAACGCTGGTTTCCATTTGATGATTCACTATAATATTACCCTGATCATCTGTAGAAACCCCGACTGCGCTTAAATTTAAATCCGTAACATTGGCATGTCTGCCAGTACTGATGAGTAATTTATCTGCTATTACTAGGCCTTGATCGGTGTTTAAGGTAAATTGGTCGTTGGCAAAACTCACCTGACTTGCTTGGGTATTCGATAACACTTTAATCCCTTCCTTTTCAAAGCAATGCTGTAACCCCTGTCCTAATAAGGGATCTTCTTTATATAGCAAAGTATGTCGTGCCAGGATGGTAACCGCTGAACCCAGTCTACGATAGGCTTGTGCTATTTC
>CAZKUH010000411.1:142-2864 GCA_964555895.1 uncultured Enterobacterales bacterium | reverse complement strand
GGTTAATAAGCAGAAGCGTACTTTAATCAAAGCACTGTCAAGTTTGGACAATGTGGACAGAAATCAGCCACTGATCATTAATGCGGATGCTAAAACAGCTTACCAGGCGGTGATAACAGCAATGGATGCAGCTGGCCAATCGGGATTTAATAATTTGAGCCTAGCCACACGAGAAGGAAAAAAAGCATCTCAATGAGCAATCTTGAACAAAAAATTACCCAGGCCTGGTATCTAAATAAAAAATGGATTTTTGCTTTATATCCTCTGGAAGTGCTTTATCATTTTATTTTTAAAATACGCAAGTTTTGTTTTAAAGTTGGTATTTTTAGATCATTTAGGGCGAATGTGCCAGTCATCATTGTGGGAAACATTCTGGTGGGTGGTACCGGCAAAACACCGGTTGTTATAGAAATTATAAAACTACTCAAAATTGCGGGTTATCAACCCGGTATTATAACCCGGGGTTATGGCGGGAAAAATAAAAATTACCCTATCGTTATCAATAAAGCACATGAGGCAGAGGAGGTGGGAGATGAAGCGGTACTATTATTTCGCAACACACAAGTTCCCATTGTTATTGATAAAGATAGAAAACAAAGTGCTAAGAAATTACAACAGTTAGGCTGTAATATTATTGTTTCTGATGATGGCTTACAACATTTTGCATTAAAAAGAGACTTGGAAATTGTAATTTTTGATGGGCAAAGAAAGTTAGGTAATCAACATTTATTGCCTGTTGGACCGATGCGAGAAGAATTGTCGAGATTAAATTCGGTAGATTTTGTGTTGATTAATGGCAAACAAAAAATTTCAATGCTACAACAATGGAAGTTTAAAAGTTTTCGTTTTGAAATTAAACCAGTTTCACTTATTGACATTGCCAGCCAAAAGGAAAGAAATATTCATTCGCTGAGCAATGAAAAAGTCCACGCCCTGGTAGCTATTGGGAATCCTTTAAGGTTTATACAGACCTTAAAGTTATTGGGTGCTGAAGTTTTACCACATGTTTTTAATGATCACTATTTTTTTACTATTAATGATATTCCACGGGATAAACTACCCATTATAGTTACGGAAAAAGATGCCGTAAAAATTGAATCACTCAACTTGTCTGGTATTGAATATCTTAAAATTCATGCAAACTTACCTGATGCATTCAATATTCAACTGTTAAAAAAATTAACCACTTTGAGTCAGACCACTGCGCCACAGGTTGCCATATGAATTTTATTGTTATCATTCCTTCCCGCTATCAATCAACCCGGTTACCCGGTAAGCCATTAATAAACCTGGCAGGGAAGAGCATGATTCAGCGGGTTTGGGAAAAAGCCCGGCAAAGTGGCGCCGCAGACGTCATCATAGCAACCGATGATTTGCGTATCGAACAAGCCTGCCATCTATTTAAGGCACAAATCTGTCTCACTCGTTCCTCCCACCAATCGGGTACAGACCGGCTGGCAGAAGTGGTGCAGAAAATGAATATTGCTGCAGAAACTATCATCGTCAATGTGCAAGGTGATGAACCCTTGATCCCTGCCGAAAATATCAGCCAACTGGCGCAGTTACTCCATTCAGATATTTCTGCTGTTATGGCGACTTTATCAACACCCATTAAAACTAAGGCTGAATTAAATGATCCCAATGTGGTGAAAGTTATTTCGGATGAACTAAAAAATGCGTTGTATTTTAGTCGTTCGGTTATCCCGCATGATCGTGACGGAAATATTCAATCAAATACAGAAATAATGAGTCACTACCAAAGACATATAGGCATTTATGCCTATCGTGCAGGTTTTCTGCAAACCTTTAGCCATTGGGATAGCGCAGCGCTTGAACAGATCGAAAAACTTGAACAATTACGTGTGCTCTCCAAGGGGTATAAAATAAAGATAGCGCAGGCATTGATCTCTCCTCCTGCGGGTATTGATACCGTTTCTGATGTGGCGCGAGTCGAAGGATTATTAAATCAACATGAAAAAGATTAGTGTACTTTTTGTTTGCATGGGAAATATTTGTCGTTCACCCACAGCAGAAGGATGTTTTCGGCAACATGTAAACCAAGCAGGTGTCGCCAACCTGTTTAGTATTGATTCAGCCGGCACCATTGCGGCTCACTGTGGAGAATCAGCTGATTCAAGAGCTCAGGATGCGGCTCGCTCGAATGGCGTTGATCTAGGCAATATTCGCGCGCGTCAAATTAGTGCCAATGACTTTTATGAATTTGATTATATGCTTGCCATGGATAGTGCTAATTTAACCCACCTCACAAAAATGAGAACAGAAAATGCTGAAGCTAAATTAAGTTTACTCTTACCCTGGAGTGATGATTTGCAAAATTCAGATGTGCCAGATCCTTATTATGGTGGTGTTTCTGGATTTGAGCAGGTTTTTCATATGATAAATATTTCGACCCTTGCGCTGTTTGAAAAATTAAGTGTTTAGGCTTTTGGCACTATGGTTGCGGTTTTAAATAACCTTCTTCAAGCGATTCGAAACAGCAGTTACTTGCAAGGCACGCCAGATCCTTCAACTGTACGACCCAAAGCTGTAGGGCCAGCTTTCAGGATGCTATTATTTTTGGGACGATGCCTTTCTGAACATTTCCACTTGCCGCAACTCCCGCTTGTCCTGACCCTAAAGTTATTGTCATCCTGACCTTTTCCACTAGTCATCCTGACCTTTTCCACTAGTCATCCTGACCTTTTCCACTAGTCATCCTGAC
>CAZKUH010000410.1:0-2879 GCA_964555895.1 uncultured Enterobacterales bacterium | reverse complement strand
GCAGTACCATTTGATTGCTCATAAATTTACCGTTGTATTCACCGATAGCACCTGTTGCAATTTTGAAACCCGGATAGGGGTAGTATCCTGATTGTGTCCATTCCCAGCAATCGCCAAACATTTGTACGGGAGAGCCTTCTTGGTTTGTTTGAACGGTTGGCGTCAGAGGATGAAAATTTCCGTCTTCTATAAAATTGCCTTCAAGGTTTAAGGCAGAAGCCGCTGTTTCCCATTCAAATTCAGTGGCTAGACGGGCTTTTGACCAACGAGCAAAGGCATCTGCCTCGTAATGGCTAATATGTGCAAGTGGTTGATCGAGATTTAAAGGTTTGAGACCAGATAAAGTAAATTCAAACCATTGCTCGTCTTTTTTCCGCCAATACTGAGGCTGAGAAATATTATTTTGTTGAAGGAAATTCCAGCCATCACTTAACCATAGCAAAGGTTCGCTGTAGCATTCATCTTCTATAAAAGATAAATACTCTCCATTTGTGATGAGGCGATCAGCCAGATAAAAATCTGCCACAATAACTTGGTGCTGTGGTGCTTCGTTATCAAAATAAAACGCCGTACTGTCCGCTTTTTGTCCCATATTTTTTATACCACCCTTGATTTTAATCCATTTTAATTCGCAGCAAATTGCTGGGGCCGAAGATGAATGCGCCTGCTTATAGACTGGATAAAGCGGGTTAAAAGAGAGCGCATGTTTAAGATCGGTTAAACATAATTCCTGATGTTGTTGTTCATGATTTAAACCTAAAACCAGTCGCTGACATATTTCGCTTTCATGAGATTGTGGTAATGGCCGCGATAGCAGTTGTTCAATTTGTTCATCAATGTAGGTACGATATTGATATATCTCGGCTACGGTTGGCCTGGATTGTAATCCACGTTGAGGGCGAGGGAATTGTTTACCGACGCTGTTGTAATAGGAATTAAACAAATAATGAAACTGTTGCTTGAAAGCTTTATAGTCAGGGAGAAAAGGTTGCAATAAAAAAGTTTCAAAAAACCAGCTGGTATGCGCTAAGTGCCATTTAACGGGCGATGTTTCCGGCATACTTTGTAAACAGTAATCTTCAATTTCAAGTGGGGCACAAATTTGCTCAGAAAATTTTCTCACTTGGTGAAATTGTTTCAATAATGAGTGAGGCAGTGAATCGTATGGCTGTTGAGACATATTTTAGAGGAATCCTTATCATGCTTTGAATCAGGCATATGTTTCACTTCAAAAAAACAACCTAATAAACGTCGAGTTCAGGTTGATTATTACAAAATATGCCCTGCAAAGCTATGTAATAAAACACAGGTGACCAACACAGGTTATAAAATGGCATTCTTAGGCGTGTTCTGTCTGAGAGCTAAATGGTATCAACATGAATTTAAAAGATCAGATATACTGTGGAAATAATCCGTACATTTGTATTGCAGTTAAAAACAGGAGTTAAAATGCCTTCATTTGATATCGTTTCAGAAGTAGACAGTCATGAATTGGCTAATGCGGTGGATCAAACAAAACGTGAGTTGGGCAATCGTTTTGATTTCAAAGGTGTGGACTTTTCCATTACACAGGAAGATGAATCCATAAAATTAGTTGCCGAGGTGGAATTTCAACTGAATCAACTATTTGATGTGCTACAAAACAAAATGGTAAAAAGAGCTATTGATGTAGGCTGTCTGGAGAAGGGGGATATCACACCTTCAGGCAAACAAAATTATATGGTTGTGACTGTAAAGCAAGGACTGGATTCTGAAACCGCTCGAAAAATTGTAAAAATGATAAAAGTCGAAAAAATAAAAGTTCAAGTAGCGATCCAGGGAGAAAAAGTCAGAGTTACCGGAAAAAAACGCGATGATTTACAGAATGTCATGACGCTTTTAAGAGAGGGAAAAGTCGGCGTACCTTTTCAATTTAATAATTTCCGTGACTAACAAATAAACAAAAAAAGATTTGAAGAACCTTGGGCCAGTTTTGATAAGATAAAAAAAATCAATGGTTAAATGGAGTATCTTTAATATGAAAATAATATTATTAACAGTATTTTCACTAAGTTTATTTATTTTCAGCATGTCTATTCCAGCTGCTAATAATGGTTTGGTGAGCTTGCAAAGTCACCAGTCGGTGAATAAAACCACAACAGACTTATTGGCCACATTGAAGAAAAAAGGGATGACTGTTTTTGCAACCATTGACCATGCATCCAATGCGGCAAAAATAGGACTCACTTTAAGACCAACCAGGTTAATTATTTTTGGCAATCCTAAAATTGGTTCAAAACTCATGGCCTGCAATCAATCGGTGGCGATTGATTTACCCCAAAAATACCTGATCGCTGAAGATGAAAAAGGCCAGGTGTGGATCACTTACAATGCCCCCGGATATCTTGCTCAGCGACATGATCTTGTGGCATGTAGTAAAATTATCGCTAAGATTAGCAAGGCACTCAATGGCATTGCACAAACTGCGATTGATTGATTCAAGCGATAGACAGGTATTTTACTTTCAACTTTATGGCGTTATCCAGTTTAACCTAGTAAGTTTACCTGTCAGCATAAATAGATGAATTTTCACACTTCGAGAAATTACTTATTGGCTAAACCGTTTACTTTTGAGGATTTTCCTTTCGGTGAGGATGTCCACGTTTTCAAAGTAAAGAAAAAAATGTTTGCCACACTGGCATTGGGTAAAATGGCTAAAGAAAATCGCTATTACTGGATGAACCTGAAATGCGACCCCCATGAGGCGGCTATTTTAAGAGATATTTTTCCGGCAGTTATTCCTGGATATCATATGAATAAAGCACATTGGAATACGGTTATGCTTGATGGCTCCATCCCCAAGGGTGAAATTGAAAGAATGATAGATAATTCGTATTTGT
>CAZKUH010000409.1:0-2879 GCA_964555895.1 uncultured Enterobacterales bacterium | reverse complement strand
TAACCATTAGCTTCAAGTTACGCCTTGCTCTGACATCCTGCTTGAACTCTGAAACCTGCATCTTGAATGATTATGGGTATATAACAATAAAGATGAAATTGTCTCGCTAATTCGGGTTGGAATGGCAATTATCAAGCGCTAGCGTTAAAAAACTTTCTTTTTAAAGAGAAAAGTTTTGAAAATGTGCGCTATTCATCGGTCAGTATTCTATTTTATCAGCTATGATATATAAATATGTCTTGATTTAAATCAATTTAAATCAAATGGTTGGTTAAAAAATAACCAGTAAATAAATCCCTGGAGGGAAATGTGAAATCCACCTATTACTATTTGGGTCTGCTGTTGGTGTTATCGTTTACGCTAATGGCTCAAGAGCCAGAAGTTAATACCGATACCTCTGAATTGGCCAATCGTACGGAAGACATCAAAAAACAGGTTGTGGAACTGAATAGGGATTTATTCATACTGGAAGAAGATTTATTGCATCCGGCTTCAACTCGATTGTCTGTCTATGTCTCGATGGATTATGGTACTTTCTTCACCCTCGAAAGTGTTCGCATACAGCTCGATGGAAAACCTGTCAGTGCATTTTTATATACGGATAAAGATGTCAGTGCCTTAAAAAGAGGCGCAATTCAGCCATTGTTCAAGGGCAGTATAGCCACTGGGAAACATGAGTTGGTGGCTATCTTTACCGGCATGGGGCCACGAAAAAAACCTTACAAACGGGCTATTAGTTTAGACTTTGATAAAAAAACGGGTGAAAAAGCTTTCGAAATTCAGGTGGTAGACAGCTCGCATAAACTGCAACCAGAATTTGTTATTAAACAATGGAAATAGTACCAGGAAAATAATTGATGCCAACTGCATTAAAAATAAAATCAATGGTGCTGTTGAGCTTGCTGCTTTCAGTTATCCATCTAACCGATGCAGGGGCAACTGAAGCGGGTGAGATTGTGCGTTCTCCAGAGTGGGGAGAGGTATTGTTTTCTCATTATAAGGGCGATGATCTGGATGCCTTAATCCGTTTGTTGGCCCGCGAACAACAAGGGAAACTTAAAGCCCACGAAACCACTGCTAATTTGTTTGCTGCGGGTTTATTACTGGATCTGGGTTTGCCGGTAGCCGCCCAGCAACGATTGGATAACACTCCTGGAAAAATGTTAACGCCATGGCAAAAGTCACGATTATCTATGGCGCTTGCCCGAGTGTACTACCGTCAGCAACATTACAAAAAAGCCTGGCAACAATTACTCAAGATTGATGAATCACATCTGGATAAGACTGATGTCCAAAGAAAACGTTTAATGAGCGCCCAATTGTTATTCCGCAACAGAAAATATGAAGCTGCTTCGCAACAATTGGCATCCATCGCAAAAAAAGGAAATATGCAACTTTATGCCAAATATAATAATGGTATTTCCCTGCTGCAGTTAAACGATACTTCGGCGCAGGATAAAGGTAAACAATTACTCAAATCAATTGCCGTAATGTTACCGCTGGATCAAGAACAGTATGCACTTAAAGATCAAGCAATTCTTGCCTTGGCATTGTATGCTTTAAGAACAAAAAATGCCCATCGTGCGCAAGAATTACTTTTATCATTGCGCCTTGATGGACTGGTTTCACATGATGGACTACTGGCATTGGGCTGGTCTTATGCTGCATCAGGAAATTACCAAAAGGCATTAATTTACTGGCTAAAACTTGCTGAGGTGAATGACTTGCTTGAGCCCACAGTTCAGGAAGCCTGGCTGGCTGTGCCTTATGCCTATCAACAACTGGGAGACTACGAGAGTGCAATCAAAGGATATGAGCGAGCGTTATCCTCACATTTACTGGCGCTTGATGCATTGGATGCCTTGCAGCAAAAAGTGGCCTGGAAAGATCTACTTCATCAGCAGCAAACGGCAAGCAACAGTTTCAGTAAAAACTCACCAGGATTCCAGCGCCAACTGGTTGGGGACGCGGCATTTTTCGAATTGCTTTCACAATGGCAACAATTGGACAAATGGGAAAATAAATTACAGTTTGCACTTGGATCTCTCGCCCCAATTAGAGTCATGTTGGAAACTAATCATCAACGGTTTATTGAAAAATCAGCCCTTGTAAGAGATAAATTAAAGCAGGTTAAGGCTTTAAAGTTATCCGAGCAAGAGACCGCGTTAAACGATCTTTTGCAACAACAAAAACAGCAGCAAGTTGCCGAATTATTATTGCCGAAGAAAAAAGCTAAAATTTGGCGCCGTATCCAATCTGCTGAACAAATTAGCAAAGCGTTACCGCCGCAAAATTTGCACAAAAAGGATGAACAATTACGCCGTTTGAAAGGTGTCGCATTATGGGTTTTTCATCGTGACAGGGCCGGTACTATTCGGCAAGGTGAACGTGAAAAAGAACAACTTGACGTTCAAATGAACAAACTTAACCGGCAAACTCAATCGCTCGAAACTTTGTTATCAAAACCTCGGCAACCTTTACCACAAGCCCTTCAGCGAGTTGCAGCATTAAAAAAACGGGGTCAGGAAACCGTCTCGGCACTAGCGCAATTAACCACTATTTATGAGCAATCAATGGCTGAACGTTTCAATCATCTAGTCGATGTGAGACGAAAAGCTTTGAGGCAATTGGCGGAACAGGCAAACCTTGCACTAGCGAGATTAAGATTTCGAGCTTTAAGAGATGAGAACGGCTTATTAAAAGAAGTCAATGAGAATGAAAAACCGCATCAAAACACCACCATCGTACCAGTAAATCAACAAACGAAAACCCACAGTGTAGAGACAAAAAATGAATAATTTGTTGCGGGTTTCGATGGTTGTTTTCCAAAAATAATTTAAAGCTTTCCGATTCCGCAAAAGCCAGCGTTGCACTAAATC
>CAZKUH010000408.1:0-2888 GCA_964555895.1 uncultured Enterobacterales bacterium | reverse complement strand
CCCTGCTCAGGATGACTTTATTCTTTTTTGTTATTCAGCTTGTCGGTTTTTCTTTGCCATCAGAATGGCAACACTCAAAATGCGTCTTTAACCAGTCACTAACGCTGGTGAGGATATATGGTTTACAGCAAAACTGTTTATTTAACCTGAATCCTGCCTAACAATGGTCGACAATTCAGCTAAAGTACTCATATCACCCCTGACCTTAGCGCAACTTTTCTATTTTTCTGTCTAGTCAGGTGGTCTTCTGCATCAATAACCGTCTATTTAACTACCGAATCATTGATTTTAGTCACTTCTCTTCCCTTATTCTCTGGCTAGCTGGGTTTTATTCTACTAGAATTTTGTCTAATTGTCCGTGACAAGCAAAAGTGCCCAATGGCGTCAATACGCATTTATGTCATGGCCAGTGATGTTTGTTCGGCTTTTTGTGATCTTTATTTACACAACTCTGTGAGAAAATATATGCGAATGGTACTCGGTTTTAGTGAATTTGGCAGTCAAGGTAAACTATTAGCAGAAATTTTGCAGTGCCCTTTTGAGGAAGTCATCATTCATTGTTTTCCAGACGGCGAGTCTAAAATTACCTTGCCTGAGAACCTCCCTGAACGAATTATCATTTGCCGTAGTTTGAATCAGCCCAATGCCAAGCTCATTGAATTGTTCCTAACCGCCGATGCCGCTCGCCTTGCCGGGGTTAAACATATTACTTTGGTTGCACCCTATTTATGTTATATGCGACAGGATATCGCTTTCCATCCAGGCGAAGTGGTGAGCCAAAAAATAATGGGGCAAATGTTAGCACAACATTTTGATGCATTATTTACCATTGATCCACACTTGCATCGCATTGATTCCCTGCAACAAGCTGTACCTTTGGCCGAGGCTGTAGCGCTCGCTGCAAGTGTGCCAATGGCAGCTTTTTTACAACAAAATTTCACCCAAGCGGTAATTGTCGGTCCGGATGTCGAATCAGAACAATGGGTAGCCGCCGTGAGCAAGTTAAATAACTGGCCATATCAAATTGCGGCTAAAGAACGTTTTGGTGATGCCGAGGTAGCCGTCGTGTTAGCCGATTTTTGTTACCAAAACCAGCATGTGGTTATTGTTGATGATATAGCCAGTACCGGTAAAACCCTTGAAGCGACAGCACTTATTATCCTCAAATCGCAACCAGCTTCATTGTCAGTCATGGTGACGCATGCGCTTTTTGCAGGCAATGCGGTGAGCAACCTGAAAAAACTTGGCGTGGATAATATCTGGAGCTCTGACGCCATTCCACACGAAACTAATGCCTTCAGCATCATGCCGCATATGGCCCGTTTTATAAAATCATAACCCAATCCTGTTAGCTGGAAAAATGATTTCTAAGAAAGTGTGGCTTCCTTCATTTTTCTTCTTTATACTCCAGTTTGAACCTGAGGGGTGATCTTTTTAGATCTGAGATGCTTTTGCAAATTCCTGTTTTGTTGGAATCTGATTGCGGACCCTTTGAACCTGATCCGGTTAGCACCGGCGTAGGAACAGGAAACATTCCCGCCGTTATCCGGATCTCATTAATTTTAAAGATGAGATCCTATGAAATTAAAAGCATTATCCTTACAAAATTTATTGATTTACTCCATACTTTTCCCCAGTATTCTTTTTTTCAACCAGATCAGTTTTGCTGATGAACAAAACAATGATCGTGGTAAAATTATTACTATCACTGCCGATTTTGTTGAACAACAGCAAAATCGGGTAGCCAGTAGCATCTCTGTATTCAGTGAAGAAGAAATTGAGCAATTTTCTGAACAGCATTTTGAAGAACTCATCAACTGGGTGCCAAATTTAAATTTTGCCGGTGGTAGCTCCCGGCCTCGATATTTTCAGATCCGAGGTATTGGTGAACGCAGCCAGTATCAGGGTGCACCCAACCCCTCCGTAGGGTTTATAATAGATGATATTGATTTTAGCGGCATGGGTGGTATTGCCACCAGCTTTGACACCGCACAAATTGAAGTGCTTCGTGGCCCGCAAGGCTCACGTTATGGTGCGAATGCTCTGGCTGGCTTAATCTACATTCGCACCGCTGAACCCGATGATGTTTTTCAGGCAAAAGCTGAACTCAGTTATGCCGAAGACAATACTTTTTCCTTAGGTATTGCCGCCGGAGGCCCCCTGTCCGATGAGCTGGCCTATCGTTTATCTGTGCAACAATATAACAGTGATGGCTTCCGAAAAAATCTGTTTTTAAATCGAACTGATACCAATGAAAAAGATGAACTCAGTAGTCATTTAAAACTGCGCTGGACACCCTCTGAAAACTGGAGCATTAATACTGCTTTAATCAAAGTTAAACTCAATAATGGTTATGATGCCTGGGCGGCGGATAATTCATTATTTACCCAGACAGATAAACCCGGCCGGGATGAACAGGATACCCTCGGCGCCTCGGTAAAAATTAACTGGGATGGCAGTCAGAACTACCGATTCACCAGCATTAGCAGTTATGCTAAATCCGATGTATTATTTAGCTTTGATGGTGACTGGGGAAATCCGGTTTTATGGGGAGTTAACGGCCCTTATGATTTTACCAGCGAAACCGTCAGAAGCCGAAAAACAACCAGTCAGGAATTCCGATTTAACTCCAAAGAAAATGGCCGACTTTTTTCTGCAAAGATGGACTGGGTTGCAGGTGTTTATTTTCTTAATCTTGATGAGAGCAACACCATTTTAGATCTTTTCAATGGGGGTATTTACAATCAATTAAGCAGTGATTATTCCGCCAACAGTAGTGCGGTATTTGCCGAACTTAATTATCATTTTTCTGAGGTAACTTCCTTAAAATATGGCTTAAGAGTAGAGCAGAGAAAATCAAATTATACGGACAGTAACGGCCAGGATAG
>CAZKUH010000407.1:0-2888 GCA_964555895.1 uncultured Enterobacterales bacterium | reverse complement strand
TCATTATAATCTCTCATTTTGATGTGAATCATTAGCAATAGCGATGTAATATTTTTTGTAAATTTTCTATCGATAAATTGCCCCCGCTAATCACTAACGCAACTTTTTTTCCATTGAGCTGCCCTTTTATTTTAATCGCAGCGGCCAAGGACGCGGCGCCCGCTTCTTCGACCATGTTATGAGTATGTTGCAGTAATAAGTAAACAGCTTGATTAATTTCTTCATCGTCAACCAAAATAAATTCATCAACATATTGCTGCATTATCTTCTGCGTGTTTGCAAAAGGTACTCTTGTTGCAAGACCTTCCGCGATGGTCGAAGTTTCAGCGGAGATCAATTCCCTCGACTCCCAGCTAAGTTTCATCGAGGGGGCCTGTGCAGATTGTACCGCAATGATTTTTATATTCGGGTTGATGGTTTTTGCCACAATTGATGTTGCACAAACACCACTTCCAGCGCCCACAGGAACTATAATACAATCCACATCCGGCAAATTTTCCAGTATTTCCAAAGCATAGGTTCCGACCCCACAAATAAGCATCTCATCTGTTGGACCAATAAATTTCCCGCCATTTTTTTTTGCCTCCTGTTGTGCCCATTCGCGTGCAACGTCAAAATCTTTGCCATGATGGATAACCGTTGCACCCAAACCACGCATGGCTGCCACTTTTCCCGGATTGGCAATTTCAGGTACCGCTATGATCGCTTTGATGTTGTTTTCTCTGGCGGCAAAGGCGATGCTCTGACCATGGTTTCCGGTAGAAGCCGTATAAAGTCCTGCCGCTTTTTCATCCTCACTCAACTGGGAGGCAAGATAAAGGCCGCCACGTATTTTAAAGGCGCCAACCGGTTGATGATTTTCATGTTTTAGCCAGGTTGTTGTGCCTAATATATGATTGAGCGCTGAATATGATGTGAGTGGTGTAGGGATTAAATATGTATAAACTGCTTTTCTTGCAGCAAAAACATCATTCAGTGTCGGTATTTTATACATATCTTTTCGACCTTTATCTTCCTAGTTTACAAATATTATGCTCATTCAAGAGGATAAATCCAGCCGGAAATAGTGGCGCCAGAAGTTTTACTCATCTCGCCGGGAGCTACATCTAAAATAGTATAATAATTTCCTGTTTTAAAAAGGCTGATTTTTCTGGAATATGCTGTTGAATTTTGCCAGGGTTTATTGTCATAGTTTTCTTCGGCCACTGAAATAGTCCCCGCGGTTAAATCAACTGCAACCACCACAGCCACATGACCATGCCGCCAATTGGGTCGACTTCGATCTGGCGCATAAATAATCAGATCACCACGTTTAGGTGCTTTTTTTGCAGAGCCGTTAATGGATCGCGCCAAAGGAAAAGTTTTATTACTACGTATGTTTTTACCTTCAGTTAAATAAATAATCTGGTACGCGCTATCGATACTGCCAAACGTTATATTTCTATTTTTCATCCACCATTTACGGGCATATTCAACACATTGATAAACCACGCCAATATAATATAAATTCTGTTGCTGCGGCTTTTTTGTATGGTTGCTAACTTCACCGCTGGAAAGGTTTAAAAATGAATATTCGGGTTTGACGCAAATTGACTGACAATTTGAATAGCCAATAGCACCATCAGCTTCTCCTAATATTTTACCGAAAGGAGTAACACAACCGCTATCGCAGGATTTGTTGGATATGGCGTATAAACGATCTTGCTCGGCTTTTGCTAAAGGCGGCAATTGCGGCATCAAACCAAAACCATCCGTATTAGGTAAAGTTACCGTTTCCACTGCACGCACCATGAAAGACAGGGAAATTGCCAAACTGAAGAAAAATACCCCAATATACCTAGATATCACCAATTTTTTCATCATATCCCTCAACGCTGCAATTGATCAAAACGAAGACTCTTTATAACGCCAATTATGGGTTATTTGCAATACTTATCCATCGGCAGTAAAGATAATTGATTATTTTTCCATATTGCCTGACTGGTTTTTCGATCGACGTTACCACCAGAGAGTATCACCAGGATTTTCTGCTTCTGTTTGGGTGCATGTTCTTTTATCCATTGCATGACTCCATCCATGGTCATGGCACTGGTTGGTTCGATCCTTAACTTTAACAAATGCGCTAGCCACTGGCTCCAATAAATAATATTATCTTCAGAGACCTGATAAAAATCATCTAACTGTTTTACATAATGGAATGTTAATTCAGAGATTGATAAAGTTCTTGCGCCATCTGCAATGGTTTGCGGCATTTCTGCAAGACGTTGAATTTTTCCCTGCTGGCGGGAACGCAAAGCATCGTTGGCCAATGCCGGCTCTACCCCAACAACTTGCGTTTTTGGGGAAAGATGTCGGCTGGCAATCAAACTGCCGGAAATCAGCCCGCCCCCCCCGCAGGGGGCAAAAATAGCATCAAAACCCGACTGCTGCTGCAAGGCTTCTGCCGTTGCCGTTCCCTGGCCGGCAATGACATCGACATCATCATAGGGCGGGATCCAGAAAGTACCCGCTGTTTGTGCAGCCTGCGCCACCATACTGTCTACTTTTGCGCGTTGCTCCACTAAAACAATTTTAGCGCCATAACTCGCCGTCGCCTGGGCTTTCACCTGAGAGACATTGGTCGGCATGTAGATTGTTGCTGGAATATGCCACAAACTGGCCGCCCAAGCGACGGCCTGGGCATGATTTCCCGAGCTGTTAGCAACAATTTGTTCCAGCTTGAACTGTGTCTTGCCACCAGCGAATATTTTTTTTGCACGCGCCACCAGAGCAGCCATCGCATTACAACCACCGCGGGCTTTAAAAGCGCCAACTTTTTGCAAACACTCTGCCTTAAAAACTATTTCGTGACCGAGCCATTGATTGAGCAAGTCCGATGAAAATAAAGG
>CAZKUH010000406.1:0-2890 GCA_964555895.1 uncultured Enterobacterales bacterium | reverse complement strand
AGCATTTTTCTGTCTATTATCAGTTCATGCAACGAAGAAGTGGATGCTCTCAGGCGCTTCTTCGATGGGTTTAAAATGGTTTTATGCGTTGTTATTGATTTTGCCTATGGAATAACCATACCCCGCTATCAATGCCTAGCCTAAAACCATTTTAATTCCCACTGAAACATGCATTTTCAGGTAGCACGGGTATATAATGAGCGCTATTCTTGGCTGATGTGCGACGAGCATTATGGCGCAGTTTATTCAAATACATCCAGAAAACCCCCAAGCCAGATACATTAGTCAGGTTGTTGCTCTGTTGCGCAAAGGCGGGGTTATTGTCTACCCCACTGATTCCGGTTATGCCCTGGGATGTCATATCGGCGACAAGGAAGCCTTGCAGCGTATAAGACGTATTCGTGATCTTGATATCAAACACCATTTCACCCTGGTTTGTCAGGATCTATCAGAGCTTGGAACCTATGCAATTGTCAATAACAGTGCTTATCGATTATTAAAATCCCATACACCAGGCCCTTATACTTTTATCCTTAAAGCCACCAAAGAAGTTCCCCGAAGATTACAGCACCCCAAAAGAAAAACCATTGGTTTTCGGGTCCCGGACAATCAAATTGCCCTGGATTTATTAGAAACTATGGGTGAACCCATCATGAATACCAGTTTATTATTGCCCGGAGAAGCTGAAATGTTTCTTGATGCAGCAGAGATAAGAGAAAAACTGGATAATCAGGTTGATTTAATTATTGATGCCGGTTTTTGCGGAAATGAGGCCACTACTGTGATCGATTTGACCGGTGATACGCCTGAATTGATTCGTAAGGGTGCTGGCGCAATAGAAGAATTCAATACTTGAGGTGCCCTTGAGTGTCAGTAACCTGAACTCTGGATAAGAAAAACCATCAAGCACTTTTTTTAGCGGTCCTCTTGGTTGAGTACAGCTGGTGGCACGGGGGGTATAGTTTTGCTACTGAAGATGAATGGATTGGCATTATGTGTTTTTCTCACTGCCAGAGAGGTTTAAAGATTAGCTGCATCTTGGATGAATATGGGTATAAAAACACAGCTTTGAGAAAATTGAGATGTCAGTAAAAGCGCAATTTTGTTAAACTCTTTGCTTTGATTCATTTTATTTGGGGTAATTTAAGCTGATGTCTGCCAACAACCGCATTCTTTCTGGTATGCGACCCTCTGGACGATTGCATCTAGGCCATTATCATGGCGTGCTCAAGAACTGGGCAACGTTACAACATGAGTATGAATGTTATTTCAGCGTTGTTGATTGGCATGCCTTGACCACACTCTATGATGACCCCTCTCAAATTCAAAACAGTAGTTGGGAAATGGTCATCGACTGGCTCGCTGCGGGCATTAACCCCGGTTCGGCAACAATGTTTATCCAGTCTCAAGTTATTGAACATGCAGAATTACATTTATTGTTATCCATGATGACGCCGTTGGGTTGGTTGGAGCGAGTCCCTACCTATAAAGAGCAACAAGAAAAATTAAAGGAAAAAGATTTGCAAACTTACGGTTTTCTGGGGTATCCGTTGTTGCAAGCCGCAGATATTCTAATTTATCGGGCAGGACAGGTACCAGTGGGAGCAGATCAAGTCCCGCACATTGAAATGAGTAGAGAAATCGCTCGCCGATTTAATTTTTTATATGGACGTGAACCCGACTTCAAAGCGCGCGCTGAAGAAGCCGTGAAAAAGTTGGGTAAAAAGAATGCAAAATTGTATCGCAGCTTACGCAAGGCTTTTCAGGAAAAAGGTGACGAAGAAGCGGTTGACAGAGCCGCAGCGCTTATTGCCAGCCATGCCAGTATTTCTCATGGCGATCGTGAACGTTTAATTGGCTATCTGGAGGGCACCGGCAAACAAATTTTGCCTGAACCTCAGGCTTTACTTACACCACATTCAAAAATGCCTGGTTTAGATGGTCAGAAAATGTCTAAATCATACAATAATACCATTGCACTAAGGGAAAAGCCTGAAGATGTAGAAAAGAAAATAAGAACCATGCCGACCGATCCTGCCAGAGTTCGTTTGACAGATCCTGGCGATCCGGAGAAATGTCCGGTGTGGCAATTGCATCTGGTCTATTCCAATGATGAAATTAAAAGTTGGGTGAAACAAGGTTGTACCAGTGCTGGCATTGGCTGTATTGAATGTAAACAACCCGTCATTGCTGCTATTTGCAAAGAGCTGGAACCCATTCAGGAGCGAGCAAGAAGTTATCAGGAACAACCTGAAGTGGTAAAAAATATTATTCAGGAAGGAAATGACAAAGCCCGTACTGCCGCTAGAGAAACCATGGAAGAAGTCAGAGAAGCCATGGGTTTGAATTATCGTTAGCCAGAACAACAGTAATGATTTAGCCGAACAATTTAAAGTTTAAATATGGAAGAGAAAAGTGAGAATTTATTTTGACCGATGAACAGATAACGCAAAATCAGCCGCATCAACAGCAGGAAATGCCGATTGCACTGGTACAGGGAGAGGCGTTAATGCAGATGCCAAAAGATTTATATATTCCTCCCGATGCGCTCGAAGTATTTTTGGAAACTTTTGAAGGGCCACTGGATCTGTTATTGTATTTAATCAAGCGCCAGAATTTGGATATTCTGGATATTCAGATTGCTGACATTACCCGCCAATACATGGAATATGTAGAGTTAATGAAGGCCATAAGATTGGAGCTCGCTGCCGAATATCTGGTGATGGCGGCAATGCTTGCAGAGATCAAGTCACGCATGTTGCTACCCAAACCGCAATCCTTGGATGACGAAGATGATCCCAAAGCCAATCTTATTCGCCGACTTCAGGAATATGAACAATTTAAACAAGCCGCAGAAGATGTTGATCAATTATCTCGTTCGGGACGAGAT
>CAZKUH010000405.1:0-2897 GCA_964555895.1 uncultured Enterobacterales bacterium | reverse complement strand
GCATACGAGATACGAATTCGTGACTGGAGTTCAGACGTGTGCTCTTCCGATCTAACCGTTTTCTGACATCACCTCAAGATGGCGACAAGATCCTCATTCGGACAAAAGTCAGCCTGTTCGAAGCCAGAGGAAATTATCAACTGATTGTGGAATACCTTGAACCCGCTGGATTGGGAAATTTACAGCGCCAATTTGAAGCATTAAAAAACAAACTGGAATTAGAAGGCTTATTTTCTGATGCAATAAAAAAAACCATCCCCAGGCCGATTTATAAATTAGGTTTAATTACCTCAGCCACAGGCGCAGCAATTTCTGACATTCTCAGCATCATTAAACGTCGTTTTCCTTTGATGGAGGTAATTCTTTATCCAGTGCAGGTCCAAGGAGAGAAAGCACACCTAACGATTATGGCAGCCATCGATCTTGCCCAACAACGCAATGAAGTGGAGGCTTTGTTAATATCCAGAGGGGGTGGTTCTCTAGAAGATATGTGGTGTTTTAATAATGAGTCGCTTGCTCGAACTATCGTTCAATGCCCGATCCCCATTATAGCTGCAATCGGTCATGAAGTTGATTTTACCATAGCAGATTTTGTTGCCGATCTTCGAGCCCCCACACCCTCTGCAGCAGCTGAACTTTTAACGCCAGACAGCCAGCAACTTTTATTACAACTAAAACAACTTAATCATAGATTATTCAAACAAATCAATAATTCAATCGAGTTCAAACAGCAGCAGCTGGATTGGTTAGGTGGTCGTTTAATTAGCCCTAGTCAAATTTTAAAACAAAAGCATAAAGACATTATACTCAACTACAACAGGTTAAAAATAGCCGTGAATCAGCGCTTATTAAACTGTCGACAAGCCTTTAAATTGCAACAAAGTCAATTAAAGCCATTATCACCCGGTATACAACTCAACGGCAAAAAATCTATGCTCGAACAAATGTATAAAAGGTTACAACTCACTATGGGGCAAAAACTGCAAAGCAAGTCAAATAACCTCACTTCAATTTCACAACAACTGCATACCCTCAGCCCACTCGCAACATTAGATCGAGGATATTCAATCACCCGCAAAGAAAACAATGAAATTGTTTATTCCGCGAAGCAGTTAAGCGCAGGAGAAAGTATCGTTACCTTGCTCAAAGAAGATAAGATTATTAGCACAATTACTGCCCTAAATCCTCGCAAGTAATAATGGCTGAAACTTTGCTCGATCGCTAAACCAACCTGAGATCAATGTTGATATTTTTGTGTCTATTAGGACAATTTTGTGAATCAATAACGGTTTATTGGGAGCAAGATTAACGCAGATAGGCGCGAAAAGAGCAACATTGAGAGGCTGCTCTTTTCTAGGGTTTAGGTTAAACTAATAGCCATCACCAAAAAGAACCAACTCAACACCTCTGCAAGTCCATGGTCCACGGTCACCACCCAGCAATGGCATGGGGCGATACTTTAAACGCCCTTTAACATCCGTTTCAGCATTCAAGATATCCCTGATGGATCTGATGAGTCGTGATCCGGCAAGATGCGAAGTCCAGTCCCGATAGCCAGATGGCCAATTTAAATCGTATTCTCTTGGCCGGGTCCCTCCCCAGCCTGGCGTTAAACCAATGCCGGGAAATCTCCCTTCAAGTTCCACGACACCAGCCTCACTAAATAAAAAATCCAGTCTTGTTACCACCGAAGCAGAAACTCGACTATTCCATCCCGCCTGGGGCAACCTGTCTTTCTTTCTTTCCAGATGAGCCGTAGCAAAAGCGGCCAGATAACTCCAACCACAATTCATTTTTGCCGTTGCTTTTTCATCTTCTGCCAGTGCGGCCTTAAATACTGCTCTGACATTCTCATGACTGACCTCCCTTTGCGGCATCCCCATAAGATTAAATATTTCATTGGCTACTCTAACTGCATACTCTTTTTCAGTTTGCGTCCATTCGGTCGCCGACTCGACTCTGGAAGCCAAAACGCTGGAATAATAGGTCATTGGTGTTGCCGCAACTGAAAATTCAGCATAACCCGTTCTCGGTTTTGGCCAAAAAAAGGATTGTAAGCGTTCATTCCAACTACTTACCGCTTCACCTAGTGCTTTCCTCTGATACATTGGCTGGTAAGGCTCTTCATCAATCCATTGCACCAATGCCTTAATAAACACTTCATCACTGGAGGATTTTTCGGGAAGAAAAGGCGGATAAATATGGGCACCAATCACCTCAATACCGGCATCGTCAATAATGACGGGATCATCGGAGGTGGTTTCAATATCTGCTTGAATTCTGGCTTCGGCAAAGTTTTTCCACTGATCTTGTTCAATAAAGGTTCGCCGATTCCAAAAACCCAAGGATTTCTCAGTAAGCCTAACCGCAGGCATAGGCTCACCCGTTTCTGGATGAAAATAGTTGGATACCGGTTCAATAAGATGATCATTCAATTCAATAAATTCTTGGGTCGCCTGAGTTTGATTGCGATAGTTCCAAGGCACCATGAGTCTGCAAGCCACATCTAGGCTAAATCTGTGCCCTTCAGAAATTTGCTGATGAAGTTTTACCGCTGAGGAACATATGGGCATTGCCCCCGTTTCCCATTGTGCAGGATCCTGACTGAATCTTTTAAACCAAACCTTCCAAGCAGCCACAAATAAGCCACGGGGCAGCAAAAAATTACCTGCTTGGGTAAATTGTACGAGAGGGTACTGAATGAGCATACAACCCAGCCTGATGACATCAATTATTATTAGTGCTTACAGCATAGGCAGAACAAACTCTTTTATCAAGAGTATTGTCTACCTGTGTCCGATAAAAGCGTCAATAAAAAAACAATAAAAAGGCATCAATAAACAGGGACATACACTTTCCAACTGACACAAACCCACAGTATCAGTAATCTGGTGTTA
>CAZKUH010000404.1:0-2897 GCA_964555895.1 uncultured Enterobacterales bacterium | reverse complement strand
TTGGGGATGCCAAATAACATAAGTAGAACTTCACCACCAAATTTATGCACATCATAACCGTGACCTATTCTCACTTGAAATTTTCTTAATTTATTTCAAAATATTTTTCTGGCGAACATCTTTTTGCCGAAATCAGTTGCTTTCGAATAATATTTGTCATCATTTGCAGGTCCTCATCCAGGGTGATTTTTATATTGTCAGTCGTTGACAACACCACTTCAGCCAAAACACCATCTAACGCCATAGCAGACGACTCGTCGGTTATTGTGTTTTTTTGCTGCGAAGACTCATTGGTGGTCAATAATTTACTCAAAGTACTGAGCAAAGCGCCAAATCTAAAACACTGCGGTGTCTGCGCATACCAAATATTTTTTCGGTCAACACTGCTAATAATTTTTCCATTCCCATCAACTTTTTTCAAACTGTCCACGACAGGGATCGCCAATATCGCACCTTCTGATTGTTTATTTTGTGTCGCATGTTTCAATCGCTGCAGCAGTTCTTCCGTTAGTCCACATCTTGCCGCATCATGCACAAAAACCCAATCATCTTTATCAGCGTAAACACTTAACGCCTGTATAGCTGCCAAGACTGAATCAGCTCTTTGCTCCCCGCCTTTGCAGGTCATTATTTTTTCCCTAAAAAGAGTTGAGGTAACAGAAATTTTTGGCCAGTAACAATCATTGTCTGAGAGGACCACAATAATTTTTTCAAAAAATTGACTCTCGTACAATGAAGATAAGGTATAGGTGATGACCGGGAATTCATCAATAAGCGCATATTGTTTTGGTAAAGTTAAGGACATTCTTTTGCCAGAACCTGCTGCTGGAACTACCGCAAAATATTTCGGGGCCGATTGCGTCATTAAAACTTCTTCAATTTATCATTTTGAGGCGTGAATTACTCGAAAAAAATATTCGTCTGGTTTTATTAAACCCAACTGTTCTCTTGCCAACTCTTCCAAAGCAGCATTGCCTTTTTTAAGGCTTTCGATATCCTTCCTGAGACTCATATTTCTTTTTTTATCATGCGTGAAAACTTGTTGATATTGGGCAATCTTTAACTCAAGCTTGTTAATTTCACTATAGGAACCCGCGCCCAACCACAGCCGGTACTGAAGCCAAAATAATGAAACAATCAAGATGAATGTTAAAAACCTTCTCACTGAAAGATACCTGTTCTACACGCAAATTATAAAGAGATACACAACTGATGAAAATTATGATTATAATCCATAAAAGTTGGTTATGCCTGTTTTTCAGAAAAAATTACATTATTTATAACTTTAAAGAATACGCTCTAGGAGGCAATGTTATTTTCATTGAGCAAATCAATGGTAATTTGTTCCATTAATTCCTCTGGCATCAAAGGTTTGCTGAAAAGAAAACCCTGAATATCAAGTTGTCCCGTTTTCATCTGCTTCAAAATATCTAACTGCTTTGTATTCTCGACACCTTCAGCAATGACTGACAATCCCAACTTGCTCGCTATAGCCAGCATCGCATCGACCAGCGCCCTGTCATTTTCATCATTTTCCAAATCTCGAATAAAGCAACGATCTATTTTAAGGGTGTCAATAGGAAAAGTTTTTAAGTAGCTTAACGAAGAATAACCTGTACCAAAATCATCAATAGCGATAGAAACTCCAAGCGCTTTCAACTTGTGTAATTCGACCAGCGCATCTTCTCTGCGCTCCACCAACAGACTTTCCGTAAGTTCCAAACCAAATAAATGCGGATTAATTTTGTTTTGTTCCAACAGACTGATGATAGAATCGGCCAACATGCCATCGGTTAATTGCCGGGCTGACAAATTTACGCGAATTCTTACAGGGTACTGACCTAGTTTATGCAGCATGTCGACGGTCTGGACAAAAGCCAAATCACCCAGTTCTTTGATAAGACCGGTTTCTTCAGCTATGGGGATAAAATCCATTGGCGGCACCAGCCCCCTCTTAGGATTTCGCCAACGCATCAAAGCTTCTGCCGCAACTATTTTTTTTGATACCGCATCTACGATGGGTTGAAACATCAGAAAAAACTGTCCTTTCTCCAACCCTTCTCGCATTTCGGCTTCCAGACTCAACCGTTGTTGCGACATTCTATTTAATTCAAATTCATAAAATTCATACTGGTTTCTGCCATTAATTTTGGCACGATACAATGCCAATTCCACATGACGAACCAACTCGGATGCATTATCTGAATCTTTTGGGCCAATACCAATGCCCACACTCACTGTAGCAAACAATTTATTGCCACCAACATCCAAAGGTTTAGCTATTTCCAACATCAATTTTTGTGCTAGATGGCGTAAAATATTCGGAGATTTAAAGCCCCGCACCACGACGGCAAATTCATCACCATCAATTCTGCCAACTACGTCTTCTTTTCTTATAGCACCCGCAATCCTTTGACCTATTTCTTTCAATACGTAATCACCCTGATGATGCCCGACTTTGTCATTGATTCTTTTAAAATGATCGATATCCAGTAATATCAATCCCAATGTGGTATCCGTTCTTAATGCACTATTAAGAATTTGTTGCAACCGCTCAAAAAACAAGCCTCGATTGTGTAAACCGGTAACCGAATCATAAAAAGACAAGGTTTCAAGTTGATCTTTGGTTTTTTCCACATCAGAGATATCATCCAGAAAAACCACGGCATTATTTTCTCTGGTTGAGGAAGGACTCACCGTTGCTTGATACACCATACAGCTATCATCCGGTTTACAAATGGTGATTTTTCCGCGCCAGAAACTGGCATTTTTAACCGCTTTAAATATTTCTAAAAAAGGTTTGCCCAGATCACCGTCAGGCCTTAATAAGGCTAAGGGTTGATTATTTATTTCAGCTGCCGAAACACCAAAGACGCGTTCAAAGGAACGATTAGCTT
>CAZKUH010000403.1:0-2899 GCA_964555895.1 uncultured Enterobacterales bacterium | reverse complement strand
CCTGGCTTTTAATCTCTCAAACCAGTCAAATAGCCTAAAGTGGTTTTTGACGACCTCATTTAGAGGTGGGTTGGTCTCAAGGCAAAGCAGAACCTGCTTCTTGGGCTAAGACTACTCACTTAAAATATCTTTTATTTATACCCTTTTATGCAATCTTCTGAGATTATCCAACAAACAATATTGTTACAAACACCCTCAGTATTAACTCCGATCAACTCTTTATCCTTTCAAAACCATGGGTTAAAGGTGACGTTGAAAAGAGATGATCAAATTCATCACGTTGTCTGTGGAAATAAATGGCGAAAATTAAAATATCAGCTCATCGCATTATTGCAACAACCTAATCCTGCGGTCATTAGTTTTGGTGGTGCCTGGTCTAATCATTTGCATGCTTTAGGTTATTGTTGTCATCGTTTAGCGATTCCGTTGACAGTTTTTATCAGAGGTGAAGAAAGCCATTATCAATCGGCCATGATTAAAGATTTAAGGACATGGGCGGTCACCATAAAATGGCTTGATCGTGGCGCTTATCGAAACAAGGATACCATCTTATTTTTGCATGAGCTCAAGCAAAGCTACCCAGGTTCAACCATTATCCCTGAAGGCGGCAGTGGTTCTTTCGCTTTGGAAGGCGTTAGAGAAATGGTCAAAGAATTACCTGATTCGACAGATTATTTTTGTCTCGCCGTCGGGTCCGGGGGGACTTTTGCCGGTGCGGCGCTCGAAATTAATAAAAAAAATATGCAGTTGATCGGGATTCCGGTGGTGAATGCCTTGGCTGATATTAAACATCGAATAGAAATCTTATGGCAAGCAGCGAATGAACATACAACAAATAAAAATGAATTATTACAATTTTCAGGGTCTAAATTTCATCTTATTGATGGCTATCATGGTGGTGGCTATGCAAAAATATCAGCGAAAACTGCGCGCTATATCAAGCAATTTCATCTAAAGCATAGTATTATTCTGGAACCCATCTATGTTGCTAAATTATTGATGGCTATTGAAAATTTGGCGGAACAGGGTTATTTTAAAAAACATAGTGAAATTGTTGTTTTGCATTCAGGTGGACTTCAGGGTTTGCGTGGTATAAAACAATTTTCGTTAAATCATTGGTATCAGGAAGTAAGCGCTGGAAGCGAGACTTCAAAGTTTCGTAAAACAGCACGTTGCGCTACATTTTTTAGCTAAAGGCACTTAGAAGTTTTGAAAAATTTGCTTCCCGGAAAATTAATTGTTGAATGAGTATGAGAATAGATGCACAAAAATGAATATCGAATAAGACCAGCATTGGCGGGCTATGCCTGGATAAAAAATGGCGCATCACTTTTGAAGGACAATCTGGTTCGTTGGAATGTTACGCTGGCTATATATCTCGTTTTGGCCATTATTGCCAGTACCATGAGTCTGACTTTTTTGGCTTTCCATATTACCGGGCCAGTATTTTGGGCGGGGTTTTACAAAGCGGGGGAAGCATCATCGCAGCTTCAACAATGGACGCCTGCTATTTTGTTTGAATCATTAAAAACTCATGCGCGGTCTTTGTTTGTTGTCGGGAGTATTGTTACTTTAATAAATTTAGCCATCGCAGCAATTTTTATGCAGCATTTGGAAACATTAATTGATTTAGATGCACTGAATGTTGCGATAAAAACCGTTGCTGAAACGGGTGATAAAACAGCGATTTTACAATTTTTTAGTGACCCACTGGTGGTGCAACAAATATTGTTGTCAGTATTGATTGCGTTATTGGTTTCATTACCCTTGGTGATGGCGGCGTGGTTTGCGCCGGTTCTTGTTGTCAAAAAATCTTATGGACCTTACCGGGCACTACGAGAAAGTTTTCAGGCATGTAGTGCCAACTTCCTCTCCTATTTTATTTATAGTGTCGTTGTTTTTGTTTTATTATTACTTATTATTATCAGTTTTTATATAGGGATATTATTTATAGGGCCATTAATACTGGCTAGTTATTATTCCAGCTATAACGATATATGGCCGGATGAGGACATAGAAAATCATACGAGCCCACATTTTTTCAAAGACAATAATGATGATACGGATTCAACTTTTACTGTTTAAAATATTCGATGGATCAAGGGTAAATTATATTTAATGCTTTAATTGGAGCGACAGATGAAACTTTTAAAACCTGCAATCATTTTACTTTTGGCGCTGAGCATAGTGAGTTGTCAGACATTCGATGCCTACACGGGTGAGAAAAAAACCAGTAATGCGGCTGTATATGGCATTGGTGCAGCGATTGTCTGTGGTTTAATTGGTGCAGGGAAGTCCAGCAAGAACGCAAGAAATGCAGCCGCTGGTTGTGGCGCGATTGGGGCTGGCATCGGTGCTTATATGGATAATCAGGAATCCCAGTTACGTAAAACATTGTTAAATTCCGGGGTTCAGATCAAACGGGATGGTGATAATATTCGATTAATCATGCCTGAAAAAATTACTTTTGATACCAATCATTCAAACCTGAGATTTTCGTTTTTGGAGGTGCTTGATGCGGTTATTCTGGTGTTAAAAAAGTATCCTGATACGACATTAAAAATTGTCGGGCATACCGATAGCGTGGGAACCGAAGCTTATAATCTTGACCTTTCGGAGAGAAGAGCGAACTCAGTCGCGTCCTATTTAATCAACAAGGGAGTGTCTCCACGTAGAATTCAGGCTTATGGAGCAGGTGAAGGCCTACCGGTTGCAACCAATTCCACTGAATTAGGACGCTCTTTAAATCGTCGGGTTGAACTAAGCATTACCCCGAAACGAAATTAAAAATTGCTTTTAAAAACACTTGGCTGTTGGAGCCAAGTGTAAGATCCCTCCATTTCAGTCGGGATGCCTGTTAAAGGCACTTGTCAAATTATTTATGCAAAAACAGACTTTT
>CAZKUH010000402.1:0-2901 GCA_964555895.1 uncultured Enterobacterales bacterium | reverse complement strand
ATACAATAAGATACCCAAAGACAGAAAAACCAAAATAAACGAAATCACTGCACGATTAAAAAATAAGCGCATTTCTAAAACCGCATCTTTCAGTTCATGTCGATTGTGATTAGATAGTTTCATGCGCGATGGTAGGGGTGATTATGGTTGACGCTCCATGCACGGTACAAGGCTTCAGCGACAACAATCCTCACCAACGGGTGAGGTAATGTTAATGGACCTAAAGACCAGCTTTCATGGGCTTTTTGCAAACATGCCGGGGCCAATCCTTCAGGTCCGCCCACGAGAAGATCAATGTCTGTCCCCAATAATTGCCATTTTTTCATCTGTTTTGCCAATTGCGCAGTACTCCAGGGTTTGCCGGGTATATCCAACGCCACCACATGATTCGTTTTACCCATTTTGGCGATCATTTGTTGACCTTCTTTGGCGACTATTCTGGAAATATCAGCTGTCTGAGTTCTTCGACCCGGCGTTATTTCAATTAGTTCCAAAGAACAATCACCGCGCATACGTCTACCATACTGCTCGTACCCCTGACAGACCCAAGACGGCATTTTATTGCCTATTGCCAATAAACGTATTTTCATCCTATGCCTGATACATCACATAACCTCAAAGCGCCTAATCACTTACCGCCGTAGACCACAATTTTTCCAATTGGTAAAAATCCCGGGTTTCAGGAATCATCACGTGTACCACGACATCGCCCAGATCGACCAATATCCAATCGGAATTTCTTTCTCCTTCAATACCGATAGGTGGTATGCCATTTTCCTTGGATTTGACCACGACTGAATCTGCTATTGCTTTAATATGTCTGGTAGATGTGCCACTGACAATCACCAGAAAATCGGTTATTGTTGTTTTTTCTGATACATCTATTGTGGTTATATCTTTAGCTTTCATCTCATCCAGCTCATCAATAACCATCTTTAGTAACTTTTGTTTTGTTATCATTCAGTACTCTTGTATAGTTGCTTTTTAAAAATAAAATCCTGCACTTTTTCAGGAACCAGCCAACGAATTAATTCATCGCGGCAATGATTATCATTGATCAGCTTTCGAATTTTTGTTGCTGAAATATCCAACAAGGGAATTTTAGCCTGATAGATAAATCCCGACAATTTATCTGTTAACTTTGTGGTTTCTGTTGTAAGTTTGAATCCAAATTGATTGAAATCATCCTCGTTTACTATAAAGCCGGGTCTATTGGCAACGATGAAATGACAATATTGTGAAAGCTCATCAACATTTTTCCAAGTCGTAATGCCTTGAAAGGCATCATTTCCCAACACCCAGGCAACAGGCTGCTGCGGGGCAATTTTTTTTAATGCTTTTAAAGTATCAATGGTATAGGAATTGCCCGACCGCTTCAGCTCCAAATCGCTCAAGATCATTTCGGGTGCTTGTTCTAAAGCAAGCTTTATCATGTTAAAACGATCTGCCGCCGTTGCTCGTGGACTCTGACGATGTGCCGGCTTCGCAGTTGGCATAAAACAAATTTCTGCTTTTGGGAAAGTTTGATTCAGTTCTGCCGCTAATCTCAAATGAGCATAATGAACAGGATCAAAAGTCCCGCCAATCACAATTAATAAACGTTCAGCCATGTTGTTCATTTTTATTATTATTCGCTAATTGTTGTCGCAGGTTTTTCACATGGTTTATATTTTTTGTCTCTTGAACAATGCCAACTTGATGAGATTCGTTCACCGCAGTGTTATTGACAGATGTTTTATTCGACCAGAGAGAAAAACCCGCCATTAAAAAAAGAACGTCCAGACATTCATCCCAGAAATCCCCCGCTTCGGCGCCAATAATAATCTTTTCTAAAGTTATGGTCCGAACCCATAATCTTTGCCAACCTTTCACGCCAAATCGTTTTAACGCTGCATTATAACTGGTTTGTTTTACTGGCCAAATTCGATGCTCCTTATATACCATCGAAAGCGGCTTGCCATGGGCTAATTGCTGGGCTAATTGCTCAAGTTGCAGACATTCCTTCTGCAACATGCGAGCTAACAGCATGGGCTCTACTTTTTCCTGCTCAAGGCGTTTAAGGATCTGCGGCAATCGTTGGTAATGACCCTTGCAACTTTCATCCAGCAGTTCCCAGGGCGTAAATCTTGCATTATCCACGGCTTGTTCTACGATGAGATCAAGGTTGATGGTTCCCCCTTCATCGATGAGTAAAAACATTTTGTCCATTTCTTGTTTTGCCGCCAGTAAATTCCCCTGCACAAGATTGGCCAGATGTTCAGCACATTCCAAGGTCAAAATCCGTTTATGTTCCTTACTTCGGTTAACCAACCAGCGGGGTAGTTTATTGATTTCTACCGGCCATACAGTAAGCCAAACCCCATGCGCCATAATCCATTGTAACCATTTTTTTTGCTGATTTTTTTTATCTATTTTTGGCGAGCTGATTATAACCAAAGTACTCTCATCAATGCTGGTGAGAAGCTGTTCCAGATATTCCTGACCTTCTTTTAACGGGCATTTTTCCAAGCGGATATCCAGTATCTTTCGATCACCAAACAAGCTCATGGTACCGCCTTGCTGCAACAGTGTTGGCCAATGGAATTTGCTGTCTATATGGTAAGTTTCTCTTTCGATAAACCCTTGCTGTTTCGCCGTGTTTCTTAATAAATCTGCCGCCTCCAGCAATTGCATAGGCTCATCGCCACTGATGAGATAAGCCGTCTTAAGTGGTTGCTTGATATGGTTTTGAATTTGCTCAAAGCTAAGGCGCATACACTCTCATTCGTTCAATAATCTGTGACACCAAGATGCGGCGCATTTCCTGACGAACCTCATCACGTTCCCGCGCTTTAGCTAATAACAAGTTATTATCATAAACCTGAACCCGACGAACATGCATGGTGGTCCATTGTGGCTCTT
>CAZKUH010000401.1:0-2903 GCA_964555895.1 uncultured Enterobacterales bacterium | reverse complement strand
TCAAATTCTAGGTTTGATTGATGCGCTTAAGCGTCAGTTAGCTGAAGTCATTGAGCATAGCCAAAAAAAGAAATTTGATGGCGTCAATACGTTTGTTTTTTCAACGCGTCAACGCAGAAGAATGTTGTTTATAGATAAATGGAGTCAAATAAAAGCACTTGCGGGTTTCGCACCGGATATTTCCTTACCAGAACCACAGTTAATCATTGGTGCGGGTCATACGACACATTGGAGCGTAATTGCAGCCAGCAGGGCTTTTAAAGTACCTTCAGTTATTTTAATGAAGCCATCGCTACCACTAAGTTTATTTAATTATGTTATTGTACCGACACATGACGGGTTAACGGATTCTGATAAAATATTCACGACCCAAGGTGCGGTTAATCGAATACGGCCAGCACAAAAAACACCACATTCAGGTATCATATTATTAGGCGGTCCTAGTAAACATTTTAGCTGGGATAACGATAAAATAGTGCAGCAGCTGCAAAGTTTGATTCAAGAGGGAGCAAGTACACAATGGAAAATTTCAACTTCAAGGCGGACGCCTCAAGCCTGTGAAGAATTAATTACAGCGCTGATTGGTCAATACAACAATATAAAACTGATAAAATTTAAAAATTGTGAAAAAAACTGGTTACAGGACAATTTAGCTAAAACTGAACAGGTGTGGGTGACACCCGACAGTGTGAGTATGGTTTTTGAAGGTTTAAGTTCAGGGGCGAGAGTGGGAATTTTTGAGATGAAAGCGCTTCATAGCAAAGTATCGCGATCGATTTTAAATCTTATTGATGAACATCAAATCACCACAACAACCAGCTTTTTTAAAAATAAAGAGATGTATGCTAATAATTTACCATTAAATGAAGCTACAAGAGCAGCTGAATGGTTACTTGAAAAAATTGATAAAACCACAGATGCCAAAATCTAAACACTTAATTGTTTTACAACTTTTGCCTGAATTAAATGCTGGTGGCGTGGAGCGTGGCACGTTGGAAGTAGCCCAAAAACTTGTTGCAGAAGGACATCGTTCAATAGTTATTTCCAATGGTGGAAAGATGGTTGAGCATCTGTTAGAAGATGGAAGTGAACATATTGAGCTTGCAGTTCATAAAAAATCACCATTTACCCTCAAGCAAATAAAACCTTTAGCAGAAATAATTGATAGCATACAACCCGACATCATTCATGTGAGATCCCGGTTGCCTGCTTGGGTAAATTATTTTGCATTAAAAAAATATGGCAATAAGCAGCAAGTAAAAGTAATCAGTACCGTGCATGGCTTGTACTCGGTTAATAAATATAGTGAAATTATGACCAGAGCTGATGCATTAATCGCAGTTTCAAAAACTATAAAAAAGTATCTTATAGATAACTATATACATGTATCCGAAGATAAAATACAGGTAATATATCGAGGTGTTGACACTAAGGAGTTCCCCCAAAAATTTTTATTGTCAAAACAATGGAGGGAATGTTGGGAACAAAAGTTTCCGCAAACTCATCATAAAATTATTCTTACTCTGCCAGGACGAATAACTCGGCTAAAAGGTCATGAGACATTCATCCATTTAATTAACAATTTAAAAACATCGAGAAAAAATATACATGGTTTAATTGTTGGCAACAGCCACAGTAAAAAGAGACGTTATCTGGCAGCGTTAAAATCGCTGGTTAAGGAATTGAATTTGGAAAAAGAAATAACCTTTACTGGACAAAGAAATGACATGAAGGAGATATATGCACTATCTGATATGGTATTTTCTTTATCAAACAAGGCAGAAAGCTTTGGCCGTACGGTACTTGAACCTCTGGTGATGGGTCGAAAAGTTATCGGTTGGGATCACGGCGGTGTTGGAGAAATTTTAAACACCTTATACCCTATAGGGAAAGTAGCTTTGGGGGATAATAAAAAATTATTGGATAAGACTATTGCCTTGCTTGATAGTGAGCAATATCCGCTGCTTGATAACCCCTATACGCTAGATAAAATGTTAGATAAAACAATTAAGCTATACCAGCAGGTTACGAATAATGATGGGATAAAATTAGCCTAATGATTTATAGTATTGCGTTCGGTTTTTTAGGGCTGCTAGTTTTCTCCAACCGTTACGGATGGTGGAAAAAAACAGTGCCATATTCCTGTCCCAGAATTCTAATGTATCATCAGATAGCTAAACCCATCGCAGGTGCTAGGTTTAATGGCTTAAGAGTTTCGCCTGAAATGTTTGATAGACAGCTTGCTTGGTTGGTTGAACAAAAAATGAATTTTGTCACAATGAAACAGTTAATAGCATATGGAGAGAAAATCCCTCAAAATACTGTGGCAATTACTTTTGACGATGGTTATGAAGACAACCTGCTTAATGCTTTACCTATATTAAAAAAATATCATGCTTGTGCAACCCTGTATCTGGTAATTGACAGACATGATAATGATTGGTCAACTAAGAAAAAGTATCATCATAACTCCGGTGAATTAGCCAGAGAAAAAAAATTAACGGATGAACAAGTAAAAGTATTAATTGATTCTGGATTGTTTGAAGTTGCGGCACACACACATAGCCATGCAAATTTATCTCAACTTGATTTGGCTCACAAAACTATAGAGATTGCTGTGGCTAAAAAAACATTGGAACAATGTTTTAATATTAAGGTATCCAGTTTTGCCTATCCATTCGGAATTTATGATGCTTCAGATGTGGAAATTGTGAAAAATGCTGGCTATATTTCTGCGGTCACTACCATAAGTGGCATTGATTGTGTACTCAACAAGTCGTTTGAATTAATGCGTATCAAAATCAGCGGCAAGGATGGTTTTTATGCCTTTAAATTGAGGATGCGGACAGGAATGAGAGGTTGGAAAAAATGAAGCTCTGTCTTATTCTAGGTGGCAATGAAGT
>CAZKUH010000400.1:0-2927 GCA_964555895.1 uncultured Enterobacterales bacterium | reverse complement strand
AGAAAATCAACGTAAGCAGTTTTTCCATTTTCTAGGCAAGGTGTAATGCGCGCTAATAATGTGTCACCATTAATAAATTTTGTTCCGCTTGCCATTTCTCGCATATATACATTTTCAGCTAAATGACCTTGAGTTGGCACATTCTTCATGTCAAGGTATGGCGCCAGCACCCCTTTTTTAAGAATACGTTTAGGGTTGAAGTCCAACATTTCACCTAGTACAGTGATGCCCCACCCATCAGGAATCTCCCCCAACTCAGAATCAACCAAGGCATCGGGGAATAAGGCGGCGGTGGTTTTGAGTTGTTGTTGGGTGTCGGCATCAAGTTGGTCTAATTGGGCATCGGTTTTACCACTGATAGCACACATGGCGGCGCGTTCTACAATCTGTTCCCGCTCACTTTGGGTGAGGGCTGGAGAGAGGGATTGTTTGGCTTTTATTTTCGCTTTAACGGGTTCAAAATCGACAAACCAAGATTTAAAAATAGCTTGGGCGATCTGTTCAAGGGTTTGGTTAGTTTGGCGGTTTAGTTCGATTTTGTCTTGAATACTATCGAGAACCCCAGCAATCCTTTTTTGATCACCCTCATCTGGAATTTTGACTACATGATTTTTCAAAATATCTGTTTTCAAATTGGTAAAAACAGAACCATTCCCCTGCATTACTAAATTTTTTCTCTCATGTAACAACAGCCAGTAAGCAAACCTTTTATTTAGCCCTTTAAAATTACGAAGTAGCATCCATCCGTCATGTATACATGCCTCAATTTTTAAAAATTTTGGCAATCCAGGAGTAGCACTATTTGAAAGAATTAAATCTCCAGGGTAAACCTGCTTACTTTTACTCACTCCTTCAATCTTAATTCTTTCTTTTGTCTCATTAATAAAGCGTGAATCAGATTTTGTTGCATCAGCAATTTTTACCCACGGCATACCCTTATCTGCAATGAAGTCTTTAATTGGGCGCGGAGATGCTCCACGAGTTATATCGCATAATTCTGAAAACTCAACTTCCCGCCACCTAGACATCAAAACCCAACCCCGCCAAATTCTTCTTAATCTCCCCTTCCAACCGATCACTTTCTTCAAACTGTGTTTTTAACTGCCCCGTTAATCGCGCCATTTTTTCTGAAAAGGGTTCACCATCATCTTCTTCGGGAACTGCACCAACATATCGCCCAGGGGTGAGCACGTAGTCGTGCTTTTGGATTTCTTGCAGTTGTGCTGATTTGCAGAAGCCAGCGTTATCTTGGTACAAAGATCCCTCGTCGCTCTGCTCTGTCGGGATAACAGACTGCCATTGGTGATAGCAGTCTGTCACTTTATTTAAATCATCTTGGGTAAAGTCGCGTAGTACGCGATCTTTCATATAACCTAAGTTTCGGGCATCTATAAATAACACTTCACCTTTTCTATCACGTAGCGGTTTGCCACTGGCTGAGGTACGCTCGCCTTTATTTTTACTTAAAAACCAGATGCAGGCTGGGATTTGGGTATTGGTGAATAATTGTCCGGGTAAGGCAACCATGCATTCTATTAAGTCATTGTCTATTAATGCTTGGCGTATTTTGCCTTCACCACTGGTATTAGAACTCATCGAACCATTGGCTAATAATAAACCCATACTGCCATTAGGGGCGAGGTGGTGCAGCATATGTTGCAACCATGCAAAGTTGGCATTGCCTGTGGGTGGTTTGCCATAGTGCCAGCGTGGGTCGTTTTCATCCACGCCGGTGTCCCACTCTTTCATATTAAAGGGGGGATTTGCCATCACAAAATCAGCGCGTAGATCGGGGTGTTGGTCGTTGGTAAAGGTGTTGGCAGGTTCTTTGCCAAAGTTAAAATCAATACCGCGAATGACCATGTTCATGGCGGCGAGTTGCCAGGTGGTGTGGTTAAATTCTTGCCCATAGATGGACACATCACCCATTCGGCCTTGATGTTCAGAGATAAAGTGTTCTGATTGCACAAAGAAACCGCCACTACCCATAGCAGGATCATACACACGGCCTTTAAACGGTTCTAGCATTTGTACAATCAGGCTGACAATGGATTTAGGGGTGTAAAATTGGCCGCCTTTTTTGCCTTCTGCCAAGGCAAATTGCCCGAGGAAGTATTCATACACATGACCGAGTATATCTTTACTGCTTAGGGTGGCATGTTGAAAAGGAATGGTGGCGACTAAATCAATCAATTCGCCTAGTTTGGCTTGGTCGATTTGTAATTGGGTGTAGCGTTTATTCAGTACGCCTTTTAGTTGGGGATTATCACGCTCGATTAATTCTAGTGCGTTATCAATAAGCTGACCGACTGAACGGATTTTTTTGCCGTCTACTTCTAATTCACCGGTGATAACGACTTTGTTATTGTCTTGCAACGTGTTCCAGCGGGCATATTGCGGCACCCAGAATACATTGGCTTCGGCGTAGTAATCACGCTGCTCTAGCTCACTATCTATTTCTGCTTGGTATTCATCACTTTCTGCACCGCCAAAATCAGCGGGATCAAGATAGTATTCATGGTCGGCGGTTTTAAATTGTTCAATGAGCTCCTGTTTGCGAAGTTCAAAGGCATCGGAGACATATTTAACAAAAATAAGCCCGAGCATAACATGTTTATATTGTGAGGCATCTAGTGCTGGGAGTAATTTGTTGGCGCTGTTCCAGAGCTTTTTATCTAGCGCGTTTAAAAATTGTTGTTCGGTTTGATCCATCATCCATACCCATAAGTAAGACTAGCAATTTAAGACGGGGCGATTAGCTAGGGTGCATTTTATGCACCATTGGGATATCTTCAAGTTATGGTGCATAGAATATACCCTACGCATTCAAATTACAGAATAAAAAAAAGTGCCCCGTCTTAGCTTGGTAGCCAAAAAATTGCATAAAAAAAGGGCTGTAATTTTACAATTACAACCCTTCTATTTTC
>CAZKUH010000399.1:0-2995 GCA_964555895.1 uncultured Enterobacterales bacterium | reverse complement strand
GATTGGTTTTTGTCACAGGTGGTGTAGTTTCTTCCTTGGGGAAAGGTATTGCGGCAGCGTCGTTGGCTGCTATTTTAGAGGCTCGTGGTCTTAAAGTTACTATCATGAAACTGGATCCCTATATTAATTTTGATCCTGGAACGATGAGTCCTTTTCAGCATGGTGAAGTTTTTGTTACCGAAGATGGTGCCGAGACGGATTTAGATCTCGGGCATTATGAACGTTTCATTCGTCCTAAAATGACACAGTTAAACAATTTTACTACCGGAAGAATTTATTCAGATGTTATTGCCAAGGAACGCCGTGGAGATTATCTCGGTGCAACAGTGCAGGTTATTCCCCATATTACCGATGTCATCAAGGAAAAGGTTCTTGCCTGTGCGGAAGGTTATGATATTGCCATGGTAGAAATTGGCGGTACCGTTGGAGATATTGAGAGCCAACCTTTTCTTGAAGCGATCCGGCAACTTGGAATCGAATTGGGTCGAGAAAATGCCATGTTTATGCATTTAACCC
This sequence comes from uncultured Enterobacterales bacterium, assembly GCA_964555895.1. GTDB lineage: Bacteria > Pseudomonadota > Gammaproteobacteria > Enterobacterales > DRNA01. Next base: position 2,479 of record CAZKUH010000399.1, on the reverse strand, counting down.
TGCTGCCTTATATCTCGACTGCGGGTGAATTAAAAACCAAGCCCACGCAACATTCGGTGAAAGAATTACGTTCTATCGGTATTCAGCCAGATATTTTAATCTGCCGTTCTGACCGGCCTATCCCTGAAAATGAAAAACGAAAAATTTCTTTATTTACCAATGTACCAGAGAAAGCCGTCATCTCTTTAAAAGATGTTGCGAGCATTTATCAAATTCCCTCGGTGCTGAATACTCAAGGGTTGGATGAACTGGTGATCAGCCGGTTTAAAATGGAAACTGCTGAAGTTGATCTGGGTGAATGGGAACAGGTTTTGTATGCAGAAGCGAACCCCAAAGGAGAGGTTACTGTCGGTATGGTGGGGAAATATGTCGAGCTGACGGATGCTTACAAATCTTTAAACGAAGCATTGCGGCATGCAGGTTTACATACGCGCCAAACGGTACATATCCAGTATATTGACTCAGAAGATCTTGAAAACAAAGGCACCTCCATGCTCCAGGGGCTGGATGCCATCCTGGTGCCTGGGGGGTTTGGCGAGCGGGGCATCGAAGGGAAGATACTAGCGGCTCAATATGCTCGAGAAAATAACGTTCCCTATCTGGGTATCTGTCTGGGGTTGCAAGTTGCGGTGATAGATTTTGCCCGACATGTGGCAAAACTTGCTGATGCCCACAGTACAGAATTTAAAACAACTTGTCAGAGTCCGGTGATTGGTCTGATAACCGAGTGGATAAATGCAGAAGGTGAAAAAGAGTTACGCACCACGCAGTCTGATCTGGGTGGAACCATGCGGCTTGGCTCACAACCTTGTTTAATGCAAGCTGGAACGATTGGTCGAGAAGTTTATGGCGTCGATGTGATCCAGGAGCGGCATCGTCACCGTTATGAAGTGAATAATAATTTATTGCCACAGTTAGAACAAGCGGGTCTGGTTGTATGTGGCCGGTCGGATGATCAAAGTCTGGTCGAAATGATTGAACTACCAGATCACCCTTGGTTTTTGGCTACACAACATCATCCAGAGTTCACCTCCACCCCCAGAGATGGACACCCATTATTTAAGGCATTTATTGAAGCGACAGTCAAATATCGTGACAGTAAATCGTAAAAATTCATTTTTTTAAGTAGGAATTTATGATGAAAATTAAACAGCTCAGAGGCAGAGAAATTTTGGATTCTCGCGGAAACCCAACAGTGGAAGCGGAAGTTTTACTCGAATCAGGTCATCGTGGCATGGCTTGCGCTCCTTCGGGAGCTTCCACTGGTTCACGAGAAGCACTGGAGCTGCGTGATGGCGATAAATCTCGCTATAACGGCAAGGGTGTTTTAACCGCCGTGGGGCATATTAATAATGAGATAGCCAATGCGGTAATTGGCTTGTCCGCAGACGAACAGCAAAAGCTTGATCGGGTGATGATCGATTTAGACGGTACTGAAAACAAGGAAAATCTAGGCGCAAATGCTATTCTTGCAGTTTCCCTCGCGGCAGCAAAAGCTGCCGCGAATGCTAAAAACATTCCATTATTCGAGCAAATAAATCCACTTGGGCCTTATACTTTGCCTGTGCCCATGATGAACATAATAAATGGTGGTGAACATGCGAATAATAATGTGGATATTCAGGAGTTTATGATTATTCCGGCAGGTGCGGGAAGCTTTGCCGAAGCCTTGCGTTATGGCGCTGAAATATTTCATACTTTAAAAGCGGTATTGGCTGCGCGCGGCATGAATACAGCCGTTGGAGATGAAGGTGGTTTTGCCCCCGATTTGGCTTCTAACGAAGATGCACTACAGGTTATCAGTGAGGCTGTGACTCAAGCGGGTTATGAACTAGGAAAGGATGTTTTTCTGGCTCTGGATGTGGCTAGTTCAGAAATTTATCGAGATGGAAAATATCACCTGGATGCGGAAGGAAAATCATTAACTGCTGCCGAATTTACCGATTATCTGGCTGGTCTGGTTGACAGACACCCGATTATTTCCATTGAAGATGGCATGGATGAAGGCGATTGGCACGGCTGGAAGTTATTAACCGATAAATTGGGTGATAAAATTCAGTTGGTTGGGGATGACTTGTTTGTCACCAACACTAAAATTTTGGCTGAAGGTATCGCGAAGAAAATTACCAATTCCATTTTAATCAAACTCAATCAAATAGGCACTTTAACCGAAACGCTTGAAGCCATTGATATGGCTCATGCAGCCAATTACACCACAGTGATTTCTCATCGCTCTGGTGAAACAGAAGATACAACCATCGCTGATTTAGCGGTTGCCATAGCAGCTGGCCAGATTAAAACAGGTTCTTTATGTCGATCTGACAGAATTGCAAAATATAATCAACTACTAAGGATTGAATGCTATTTAGGCAAAGATGCGGCATATGCTGGGGAAGGTGCCTTTCAAAAGTTTAACTAGAATGCCCAGGAGAAAGATGAGGATGAACAAAATTAGACATGATCAACTGGCGATGCCGTA
>CAZKUH010000398.1:0-2999 GCA_964555895.1 uncultured Enterobacterales bacterium | reverse complement strand
GTGGTATGAATGTCTAACAGGTGCGCACAAATACGCAATAAATGGTTTCTACTTAAAGATGAATTGGAATGGGTGTTGGCTCAATCTGCGAGTGGATGATATGGCTGAAATATTAAAAAGACTCCAACAAAAAAATATTAATGGGTTGGGTAATATGAATGAAGATTATGGTTTGTTTGGGTTTAAGACCTAGACGAGAATCGTATTGAACTCTAGCAAACAGTCAGGGATGATTATTGCGGGTTGAAACTGTCTGCAACCTCGATAATTTTTTCAGTTGTAAGTTCAGCGTCTCTGAGGAGATCCGCTGGTGAGCCATGACTGATAAAGCGATCAGGCAGTCCAATATTTCTGATACTAATATTTTTACCCTGATTCAGCAGATATTCATTAACCGCACTTCCTGCCCCCCCCATAACCACATTTTCTTCGATGGTAATTAAATGTGAGTGGGTTTCACAAAGTGCATCCAGAATTTCTGTATCCAGCGGCTTAATAAAACGCATATCAACCAAGGTTGCATTTAATGCTTTAGCGGCGGCTGTCGTAATTTTGATAACACCGCCAAAAGATAACAGTGCGATTTTTTTACCTTCCCTCAGTGTTTTTGATTTCCCTAGTTCCAACAGGCACATTTTTTGTTTGGTTTCGACGCCGGCTCCGGCACCCCGAGGGTAACGCACAGCGACTGGCCCCGGATAATGATAGCCACTGAAAAGCATCTGCCGACATTCATTTTCATCACTGGGTGCCATGATGATGAGGTTGGGAATACACCTTAAATAACTTAAATCAAAGGCACCATGGTGAGTCGCCCCGTCACCACCCACCAAACCAGCACGATCAATTGCGAATAGTACATGTAGATTTTGTAATGCCACATCATGGATCAATTGATCATAAGCTCGCTGCAGGAATGTGGAATAAATGGCTACTACTGGCTTCAACCCGTCACAGGCCATGCCGGCGGCTAGGGTGATGGCATGCTGCTCTGCTATGGCGACATCAAAATACTGTTGTGGAAAATCTCTGGAGAACTGCACCATGCCCGATCCTTCCCGCATAGCTGGGGTAATCGCCATCAATTCAGGATGCTCCGGGGCCATCTCACAGAGCCACTCACCGAAAATATGGGAATAGGTTTTGGTTTTATTGCTGTCAGGTAAATGGTTTTCTTTAGGATCGAAAATGGGGACGCCATGATAGCCGATAGGGTCAGCTTCAGCGGGTTGGTAGCCTTTACCCTTTCTGGTACCAATATGGAGAAATTGTGGTCCATTGAGATTTTTCATATTCTCTAGAGTGGTCAATAACGTGGGTAAATCGTGACCATCTATTGGCCCAATATAATTAAAACCTAATTCTTCAAATAAAGTCCCTGGAACCCACATACCTTTCATATGTTCTTCGGCGCGTTTGGCAAATACTTGCAAATTTCCAGGGAGCGTCTCCAATACTTTTTTGCCACCTTCTCGGATGTTTGAATAGACCGAACCAGAAAATATTTTAGCAAAATAATTATTCAGGCCACCCACATTTTCGCTGATGGACATATCGTTGTCGTTCAGAATAATCAACAAGTTAGGTTTTACCGTTGAGGCGTGATTTAGCGCTTCAAAAGCCATTCCGGCGGTAATGGCGCCGTCACCAATCACGGCAACATGGTGTCTATCCAGACCTTGTTTTTTTGCCGCAATGGCCATGCCGAGGGCTGCGCTTATTGAGGTACTGGAATGACCGACACCAAAAGCATCGTATTCACTTTCGCTGCGAGCGGGAAAAGGATGCAAACCATAGGTTTGGCGAATGGTGACCAGTTGATCTCGTCGTCCAGTTAATACTTTGTGCGGGTAGGCTTGATGACCAACATCCCAGATGATTTTATCTTCCGGAGTATGGTAAAGATAGTGGAGTGCGACGGTGAGTTCAACGGTGCCTAGACCTGCGGCAAAATGACCACCACAACGGCTGATACTTTGTATCAAAAATTCGCGCAATTCATCTGCCACAGCAACAAGCTGGGACTCTTCGAGTCGACGTAAATCTTCAGGAAGATTGATTTGTTTAAGTAGCGGAAATTGGGATAAATTAACCATAACGAAGTGACTTCTTGTCAACCATGATAAAGGTAAAAAATTTTATTATCATCTGTAGTTCTCAATGATCGCGTGCGATCACCATTCGAGCAAAAGATTTCAGGATTTGTGTATTGTACGGCAAAGGGCTTAACGCTTGTAGTGATTCCGACACTAATCTTTCAGCCTCCTGCTTAGCACCTTCGAGTCCGAGTAACGCCGGGTAGGTAGCTTTGTCGCTATGCACATCAGAACCTTGCGGTTTACCCAGCGTTTCCGTACTGCCTTCGATATCCAGAATATCGTCACGAACCTGAAATGCCAGTCCCATATTGGCAGCATATTGATCGAGAGCTGTTAAGGTGTTTTTATCGGTCACGCCGGCACATAAAGCACCCAATAAAATAGCTGCTTTAATCAATGCGCCGGTTTTCATTGAGTGCAGTTGCGAAAGTTTCCCCAGATCCAAGTGTTTACCAGTTGCGTCCAAGTCAAGAGCTTGCCCACCCCCCATACCGGCGGTGCCACTGGCAATGGCTAAAGTTTGTATCATGGTTAAACGCTGTGGTTCTGCCTGGTTTGAAAGGTTACAGTGAGAAAGTAGATCAAAAGCGAGAGTTTGTAAGGCATCTCCGGCGAGGATAGCGGTTGCTTCATTGAAAGCAATATGGCACGTGGGTTTTCCACGTCGGAGTGCATCATCATCCATCGCTGGTAAATCATCATGAATAAGAGAATAAACATGGATGAGTTCGGTAGCTGTTGCTGGAGAGGCTAAATCTTCAGTTTTGGCGCCCAAGGTAATACCTGCCGCGTACACTAACAACGGCCTTAATCGTTTTCCGCCAGCCAAAGCACTATATCGCATGGCTTGGTGGAGTCTCTGCGGTGATTGAGCTGATGAGGGCAAGGTCGCTGAAAGAT
>CAZKUH010000397.1:0-3024 GCA_964555895.1 uncultured Enterobacterales bacterium | reverse complement strand
GCCGCCATGTTCATCATTGGCTGCATGAAAGAAGTGATTAAAACCCACGTCGTAAAGTGTGGCAGCTGAAGCATAACTGGAGATATGTCCACCCAGCTCCAAATTCTTTTTACTGGCTCTTAAAACGATGGCCAAAGCATTCCAGCGAATTATCGACCGTAAACGCTTTTCCATGGCACTATCACCAGGCATGGGTATTTCTGCAGAAGGTGGAATAGTGTTGAGGTAAGCCGTTTTCGCACTGTAAGGCAGGTAAGCACCCATGCGTCTCGCTTTGTCAATTAATCTTTCTAAAAGATAATGCGCGCGATCTACACCCTCTTCAGCTAAGACCGCTTCGAGGGCTTCCAGCCATTCTTGCGTTTCGACAGGATCAATATCCTGTTTTTCAGTCACTGACATTTATTCAGCCTCGTAAAAAAAATAATTTTAACATTGTGGGTAATTGTAGCGGTTACAATTGATATGTATATAATTTTTCAGAAATAAATACGTATTCATTGATTTGGATTCGACCACAACTGGATGAGATTTTCAGCTTGAAATCAAACCAGCATTTCACTAGATCGTTATCGTTAGCAGCGCAATCATTGTCAACCAGCAAATAATCGCCCGTCGGTAGAGTGCCGCCAATTGAGTTATAGCTTCATCGGCTGCTAATTCGTCATGATGGGGCCATAACGCTGATTTTTCAGCTGCAACTTCCAGTGCTTCTATATTGTGGTCAACTTTGAAAATATCCTGGCCAACTGCGGTCAGGACGCCATGAAAGTTTCCCACCAGAGAATAACTGAGAATCAAAAGTCTACCCGGTAGCCAGTTTAGAACAAACAATAACCGTTCAACTTGGTGTTTGATTTGCTCTCGAGTCCTGCCAGCAAATAACAATTTTATGCTTAACGCCCCCACCACTCCAAAAATAAAATACCAAAAAATGACGGAGACTATTTGTCCGATATCAAAAGTGCCGATAATAGCGTCAGCATTATTTTCAGCTGCCGGTGCAATTTCAGGTTCTATGGGAACGAGACAGAAAAACAGTACCAGGATATGAAAAACTAACAGTAACAATATGAAGCCGCCGCTAATAAAATAAATCACCACGCCCAGCAAAGCGGAAGGAACCAGCGCGAACAACAGCAGACCAACCCAACCTGTTGATAATTCAGTCGAGGTAAATTGACGGTTAAACCAATCGCCATATTTTTCGAGAACAGGGCGAATTTCGTTGATTACTGCATGTTTACCATTTTGAGCCAGATAGCCCAGTACAAACGCCAACACCAGTGCGACAAATTCCATAGTTTTTTTCTGCTGGTTAAGTAATTGTAAAATTGAAGCATAAAACGATAGAAAAACATAGGGTTAATTTCATATCAGGGTTGGACAATTTTAGCTGTGGAGCTGACGATAAAACTTTCGCCAATCAAAATAGGGACCTGGATCTGTTTTTCTTGATGGTGCAATATCACTGTGCGCATAGATTCTTTCGGCTTGGATCCCAGGATGAATCTTCATTAATAATTTTGTTAAATCAACAAGTTGAGAGTATTGAATGTCTGTGAAAGGCTGATTTTCACTCCCTTCCAATTCGATACCAATGGAAAAATCATTACATTGTTCTAAAGCAAGAAATTGTGATTCTCCCGCATGCCATGCCACATCAAAGCTACTGACAAACTGTAAAGTATCGCCGTTACGTTTAATTAAAAAATGAGCCGAAACCTTCAAATGTGCCAGAGACGCAAAATATGGATGTGCAGCAAAATCCAGTTCTGCCTGAAAAAACTGCCGGATATAATCCCCTTGAAATTTTTCAGGCGGCAAGCTGATACTATGGAGCACCAATAACGAAATTTCTGCACCAGCATCACGCAGGTTAAAAAATGGGCTGGGAGTTTCTTCTATAGCACAGCTTAAATCAGAGTTATTTTGATTTATCCAGCCTTTGTTCTTAATAGACTTCATCCTGGGTTTTCTTTAATGATCTTAAATTTGAAACAATAGATTCAAGGGCACGGTCGAATAATGCACCATCGTTCAACTGATCGATTTCGTTACGTCTTAATGCCAACGCCAGTCCTGGTTTGGTAAATTCAGCCACTTTGACTCCGGTTCGATTGACGAAAATATATTTACCTACCGATGGAATGATGGCTGCAAGTTTACAGCGCAATGGTTTTTCAAAATCCTTAATCTCGAACCAGCAACCTACCTGCAATCCTTCGACGCACTGTACGAATTCATCATCCTCAGGTAACCGCCCGGATTCTGTGTTCTGAGCATCCGAAAATCCAGCGGGTATGGACATATCTATCTCTTCGATAATCGTATCGTGTAAAGATGTGTTCTCTACGCCTGAAGCTGAAATCTCGACATGAGCCGCTGAACCTGTTTTTTGGGCTAAATCCAGATGATTGAGTTTTTCGAGGTCATCGGCTGAGAAAACAATCTCTTCCATTTCATCGAAATCTTCATTATCAACAGCTTCATCCAACTGCTCTGAAGCCTCGTTCATTCGGACCTTTTGCTTTGCAGAATTCAATGCTATTATATTATGTTCTGTCTTGTCTTCATCAAGCGGAATGATTGCCGCTTTAACCTTTAAGACACTTTCACCTTTTAGTACTTTTAAATGAATTTGTTCTAATTCCTGAAATAGTTGTGCACTTTCAAATTCACCATAGGCCACCGCATCAAGCCCAGCCTTTATATTTTTTACCAAGCTCGATAATTTACCGGTAAGTAATTTTCTTTGCTCGCTATTTGTCGGAGGAATTAAAGTGTGGACCAGTTTTTGTGCTGTATCCAGATTCTTTTTCCAACTCTCGGAATCTTCACCTTCCTTGAGATAATCAAGCAACATCACACTTTCCCAAGCTTCAAATAACAACCGATTTACGGCTTCTGGCATTGTTTGATTGCCAACAATTGCTTTTAATGCCATGTCCACTTTATAGCGAGCAGTCTCCGCTTTTGCTTTACCTTCTTCTGCTTCCCTGGTTCTTCTTTCCACAATTTCAG
>CAZKUH010000396.1:0-3029 GCA_964555895.1 uncultured Enterobacterales bacterium | reverse complement strand
ATTATTTGTCCTGTTGAGTTATGCTGAACAGCAGATCATTTGTCTACATTTGGGAAATAAACCCGTAACTGCCGAAGTAACTCTTTCGGTAAATTCGCTGGATGCTATCAGTTTAATCCAGCAGCAGGTTGATCCTGATACTTTATTTTTTCAACGAAAACTTAAAATAAATGGTGATACGGATCTGGCTCATCATGTAAAGAACACCATAGATACTTTAAACCCGGAGCTTATTCCAAAGTTACTGTTAAAATTAATCTCGGTCTATAAACAAAATATTTTATTGCCAAAAAAAGAAAGTGATTAATTTTAACTTATTGGCACTGCTTCAGTTTGAAATTTCATGCCTTCGATCTGGAACCAATAACCATTACAAAATTGATACTTGCTATCAAACATATCAGCAACAGATTTAATATTTTGAGTTATCATTACAGCTAACTGATTTACCACGGTGATAGTGTCGGTGGCACTTAATGGCACGATTCGCAGAATATTAATACCTGAAGATTGCATTTGTTGCCATTGGCTAAGTAAATTACTCACTTTTGCGGACTGAGTCTGAATACCATTTATCTGAGCGAAACTTTCACCTTCCTGAGTTTTGATTAAAATCCCCTGCTCATTATCCAGACATTTAAACTGACAATTATCTTTGGGTAATTGGTGGTGCCTGGCGGTAAAGCAACGAGCGGAATAGGCTAGAGGCATTCGCCCAAAAATTTGGTATTCTACTTCAATGTCCAGACTTTTTGCACAGGCAAGCATCGGTTGTAAATCCCGTTGACCCAATTCAACCGGAACATTCCAACGACACAGACCGAGGTGACTTAACAGCTTTAAGCTATGGTTGTTATAAATGTTGATAGCGCTACCCGCAACAAATAAATTGCCATTTTCTTGTGCTATTTGTATGGCAGAGATGTCATTGGCTTCGATGAGGTAGTCATGCTGTCTGGCAATTTTACTCAGATAGCTTAATTCTGATTCTGCCTCCAGTAAAGTCAACGTGGAGAGCACCACTTGTTTGCCTGCCTGAGTGAGTAATACCGCAATTTCCAGCCAATCTTTTAACGTCATCGAGCGACGTTTAGAACAAACGGTTTCTCCCAGATAAACAATATCTACTGCGGTTTGAGCGAGTGTTTGGTAAAACGTCTGGTAACTTTGTTTCGACCAGAAATAAGGGACAGCTGCCACGGAAATTTTCATTGCCAACTTCTCTCATAAGCCCCGATAGTGGTTTGTTTTCCTTCGGCTAAACTGGCCAAATCATCGAGAGCTTGTTGTGGTACTTTTTCAGCCGGGTTGGCTAAATTATCGAGTGCCAGTCGCCACGCTTTGGTGACAGTTGCGACATAGGCTGGACTTCTTTGGCGCCCTTCTATTTTAATGGCTACCACGCCGGCTGCATCTAATTGAGGAAGAATATCCATGGTATTTAAACTGGTGGGTTCTTCCAGGGCGTGCTCAATTTTACCGTTAACTTCAAACCGTCCTTTACATAACGTGGGATAGCCAGCATTTTCATGTTCACTAAATCTGTCTATTAACAGGCCATTTAATCGAGATTCAAGTACTTTGCCTTTATCTTGCCATTGCACAAAGGCTGCTGGAGAACAAACGCCTTGTGTATTGGGTGACTCACCAGTCAAATACGAGGATAAGTAGCAACGACCTTCAGCCATAATACAAAGGCTGCCAAAGCCGAAGACTTCAATTTTCACTGGTGAATTGCGGGCTAACTTGGACACCTGCGCCAGTGATAAAACCCGAGGTAGAACCGCTCGTTTGATAGAAAAATTTTGGAAATAAAAATTCAGAGACTGCAAATTTGTTGCGGAAGCCTGTACCGACAAATGGATAGGATAATCGGTTGATTTTTGCCGAATATATTCCATCACTCCCATATCAGCAACGATTAAACTATCAATACCCAGATCAATGGCTTGATCGACAGAATAACGCCATTGTTGCCATTTGTGTTGACGAGGATAGGTGTTAATGGCGCAGAAAACTTTACAACCTCGCTGATGAGCGTAACCAATAGCTTTAGCAAGTTGTTTCTCGGAAAAATTCAGCCCGGAAAAATGACGGGCATTGGTTTCGTTTTTTAAGCCAATATAAACAGCATCGGCGCCATTATCAACGGCTTTGAGTAATGATTGGTAATTTCCGGCAGGGCAAACAAGATCCATGTTTATTCCTCATGTGCCGAACGATACAACAATTGCTGATTCAATCCTGCTCGCAAGATAGCATGAAATATTGTAGCCATATCGACATCGTGATAGCCGGTAGGATTATAAGCACTAATTTTCTCTATAATTTTTGTTTCTCTTTCACTATCGTAGATTGGCATTTTATGTTGGTATTTTATGCCGGCAATTTCATTAACACATGCTGAACGTTGCGTTAATAGCGTGATAATTTGTTGGTCGATTTCATCAATTCGGCATCTTGATTGCGAAAGATCAGATTTATCTTTTAGCTTGAGATTTAACATTTGCCACCATTTTGCAGTTTTTTGCTGTCTCGTCCAGCTTGATTAGAATGATTAAAAGCGTTTCATTATAATTTGAATATCAAGCGGGCTATTGACCTGAATCAAGCTGTTGAATGGTTATTTTAAGTTTAACCTAAAGTCATCCGTTGAGCGCGTTGGTGACTGGTTAACGCTTTGAAATAACAAAGTTTTATAACTATTGCTCCGTATAAATTATCCGTAGTGGGTCACTTTACACTGTCCCACACTGGTTGTAGGTTAAAGCGGGTTCGCGGATGTCTTTGTTAAAAAAGTCTTGCCCTACGGGAGTTCAGTCTGAATGCCAGTGCGACGTTGCAACCCTTACTAAGGAAATAATCAGAGCCTGCCCCGCGACCGTAGGGAGTGCTTTGGATATTAGCTTCAAGTTGCACCTTGCTCTGTCATGTAAAGCGAAGTCGAAAAATCTACTGCCAAGCCGCAAGATCCTTCAACTTCACTGTGTTTCGTTCAGGATGACACGGATCGTTCTACTAACCCCTTT
>CAZKUH010000395.1:0-3038 GCA_964555895.1 uncultured Enterobacterales bacterium | reverse complement strand
CATGAAAATGAAATAGCACAATCAGAAGGGGCAACAGGTCAGCAGTATGCCAACCTCTGGATCCATACCGGTATGTTGCAGGTTGATAAGGAAAAAATGTCTAAATCATTGCATAATTTTTTTACTATTCGTGATGTGCTAAAAGATTTTGATGCGGAAACGATTCGTTTTTTTATGGTAAATTCACATTATCGTAGCCCACTTAATTATTCGCTGGATAATTTACAGCGTGCACAGGCTGCACTCGAACGGTTTTACACTGCTTTGAGAGGGCTGGATCTGGAATTTTTGACAGCTGATGAAACTTTGGAGCAGGCACTTGGACAATTTGAACAGCGTTTTCGGGATGCCATGGATGATGATTTTAATACCCCTGAAGCTGTTGCGGTACTGTTTGAGTTGACCCGGGAAATTAATCGTTTAAAAAGTGTTTCAGTAAAGAAAGCGTCAGCTTATGGTTTGTTATTGAAAAAGTTAGCGGGCGTGTTAGGCCATTTGACCAGAGCACCAGACAATTTCTTAAAAGGCAGTGAGGATGAGAATACCCATGGTGATGAAGTCGAGAGTTTGATTTTGGCACGAGATAAAGCCAGATCCGAAAAAAACTGGGTCGAATCTGATCGTATCAGAGATGTTTTGCTCGAAAAAAACATTGTGTTGGAAGATTCAGCAAAAGGCACTATTTGGCGGAAAAAATAATTATTTTTTAAGTTTAACGATGAGCATCCGACTCAACCCAACCAGGAATAACTAAACTTTAAAAAGAATAATCGCTCTCGCTCTTTGAGATTAAACTGACTATTTGGTTTATCTCTCCCACTGTTGTAACCTGCAAAAACCAAGGTCTGTGGATCAATTTTATAGGAGTAGAGTAATTGCAGGTTCAGAGATTCTGATTCTGCTTCTACGGTATTGATATACAATGCAGGATTTCTTGCTATTTTTTGGTATTGTGCGGTGAGTCTTACCGAAGTCCGGTTATCTTTTTGCCAGGTGATTTTTAGATCATCCAGCGTCACATTAAACAACTCACCACCGTCTACGTCGAGGGTTTGGAAGGTATGATTGAGTCGGTACAACCAATGTTTACCTAGATTGAGAGTGAAACTGGGTCTGATCGTTAATACCTTGCCCGGACGCGTATTCGAAAAATCAATTTCATCACCAATTTTGGAAAATAATGAAAAGGTAAAGTTTGATAAGGGTGTGAACTGGAAAAAAATTCGGCTTTGATTGAGGTCGAAGATACGTTGATTAAACTGCTGGGTTTTGTGGAAGGCAGCAAGCATTGAGGTCGATTGTAAATTGGCTCTTAACCTGAGTTTGACAAATTGTTCTCTTACCAGCAATTCGCCATTGATAGTTTTTGCTTCACTCCATTGGCTATTAAATTCCAGCGTATTCCAAAAATCATTTTTTTCACCGTACCAAAAACGATCAACCCGTAGCGCATCCCGCTGATAGTCAACACGAGAAATAAAGCCTAAGTCGGCGCGAAAATCTTTGCCGAATAATTTCCGTTGGATATTGGTAAACCACTTTTTACTTCGATACTCGTAGGAGACTTTATAGGCCTGATCAGCATAATCTGACTTGGGGTTGCCATTTTCATCAGTTAATCGCCGCTGGGAGACAAATAAATCGGGATAATGACTTTTTGAACTCATGAACTGTGCTGAAAATTGCTGTCCTGCGCCGATGTCCCAACGACCATCAACTGAGGCCATGGTACTAGAAAAATCTTCACCTTGCCGATTGGTGAATAAAGTGCCCAAATTGAGGGAGGAATTCAGGCGTCTGTTATACCTGAAAGCAGAATTGGTCGATTTACTGTCGATGGAAGCTAGGCTGGAACTTTGACTTCCCGGTAGCAGTAAAGTGGTGGCCGTATCATTGGCCGAGAATAAAGCCCAATTTTGCTGGTTATTCTCCCCCGTCATTTTAATCCCCCAATCGGGATTGGAAATGAGGCGGGTGTGGATCAGCCTGGATTGTGAGCTAAAAAAATCAGCGCCTTCGAGAAAAAATGCTCGTTTTTCCGGGAAGAACAAAGCGAATCTATTATTGATTGAAAGCTGGGCTGCATCGGCTTCTACTTGAGAAAAGTCAGGATTGATGGTGGCATTTAAGGTCAGATCAGAATTTATTCCCCAACGTAGGTCCAGACCGAGTTCATTGGCATCATTGGCTACCCATGGCGCACCACTGGTTGTGGTATCTCTGTTTTCCTCGCGACTGGCAACCAGGGTCGGGATCAGCTGAATATCATTGCCGCTGCTGACGGTCTCAAATCCCTGCAAAGTACCTAATTGACACAGGTGACAACGTATGTCTCGATCTCTGATGTTATTCGAGATCCTGTGGGTAACGTCTCTGGGGTAGAATCTGAGCAATTCAAATGCCCACTTTTTACTTCCCTTGGTCTCTTTCATGCGCATTAAACGAAACGGAATTGCCATTTCCACCACAAATCCTTGAGAATTTATTTGTCCAGCAGAGCCCCAAATACCATCCCAACTGGTTGATTCTCTTTTGTTCAGATCATCTTCGGTTAGATCCATCTGACTGCCGAGCGCGTTGGCAAAAAACTCATAACCCAAATTTCTGGCATTGGCGGGATCTAAAATAATGCCAACAACATCATCAGAAAAGATGTTGTCCCGGTCGCGATAGTAGGCTCTGATTTTTTCAGGTTGAGGATCCCTAGCATCAAAGGCCACATATAAATTGGTGCCGTCTTCAAAAAGATAAGCCGTGGTTTTAATGGGGGCCGGAACATTGTCAGCAGGGTTGGTTTCAATTGTCAGTGGAACTTTTAAAGCATTTTGCCAAACTTTTTCATCTAAAACACCATCGATATTTATCCCTTGTTGAATATAGGGAACCTGATAATTGGTACTGGACAGGGTTATCGCCGAAGCAATGGGCGCAGAAAAAATTGAAAAAATAAAGATAATGAAAAAATGAAGAATAAATTTCAAAATAACTCTCAACAATTATAAAAACACAATATGAAAAAATTTGTGTCTAGCAAATAT
>CAZKUH010000394.1:0-3040 GCA_964555895.1 uncultured Enterobacterales bacterium | reverse complement strand
TTTTATTTTTTCCATCGTTTCATTCCCGGTACAACATATTATGCAGAAGAACCTGACAACTCTTTACTGCAAACGGTTGATCACCTTATAAAACAGAATATCAAGGTTCATATAGAAAACGTGAACCGCTAACAAGGATCCCACCGCCAGAAAAATTGCCAGGATAAATAACCATTTTCGCCGCATGGCTCCCCGCCTTACTTCCGAGCGCGTGACAACGTAGGGGATTGACACAAGAGGGTGACGGTTAAGGCTGGCAACCAGATCAGCCCCAGAGCGTATGCTCTTGTTTAGCATCTCAATCAGAAAGATGCCACCGCCACCGGCAGCCATAGCCAACATAAATCCAAGAGTTAAAATCTTTTTTCGATTGGGTTTAATGGGTTGCCGTGGAACAACTGGCTGCTCAATTACTTCGAAATGCTCAGCCTGCTTGTTATCTTCAAGTTTTTCGCCCAAAAGCGCCAACTGTTGTTTTTTCAAAAGCTCATCGAACGATCTTTGTTTGTTTTGATAACGCCGTGTGAGCGCAGTTAAAGCCCGCTCGACCTCGGGCGTGCTGGTGATTGATTTATTTAAGTCGGCGATAACGGTTAATAAATTTTTGCGTTGTTGCTGAAGTTGTATCAGGCGCGAATTATATGTGGTCATTTTTACGGCCATAACCGGTGGCATTGCCGGGTCAACTTTATTGACGTCGTCGCTCTTCGTGCTTTCTTTTTTATTGAGAATTTCGCTTTGAAGTTTAATGTTTTTTTCCAGAGCACTGATCTGGCTTTCCAGCGCCTTGATTGCCGGATGGCTGCTGGAGTATAAGGCTGCCTTGCGAAGCAATTCCAGCTTGAGAGAGCCGAGCTGTTGCAGAGACGTATTTCCCAAGCGCGTACCGGTAGAAATGTCGCCACCGGAAAGCGCTGAAAACTGTAATTCCAACAGTGTCCTGTTTTCTTTTACGTTGAGAATTTCACGATCGAATTCTTTAATATTATTTTGCAGAAGCTCAAGTCTGGACAATCTGACGTTAAGACTTGAAGGCAGAGCACCTTCATTTTTTTGCTTGAAATCCGTAACCTGGGATTCAATCACCGCCAGCTGTTTTTCCAGTCTGTTAACCTCTCGACCGAGGAATTTGGTTGTATCTACGGCGCGGGTCGTTCTGGCACGAACATCTTCATTCAAAATCAAGGTGACAATCTCGTTGGCAACCTTAACCGTTACATTCGGGTTTTTGTGTTCAAAAGATACAGTAAAGGCAATTGTTGAGCGCTTTCGGCCTTTGGTTACCAGGGACAGTCTGGTAATCTGAACTTGACGGCGCATTTTTTCAACCAGCTCAGAGGGCGAAATCTGGCCTTTATTCTCCGGGAAAATATCGAATTTTTTTACAATCTTCAGAAGATTATCTCGGGTCATGACGCGTTGTTCAATGATCTGAATACGTTCATCGGCCAGACTTGTGACAGTTGACTGGATCAGGTTGGTTGGTATCTGTTGAGAGAGTATGAGAATTTTGGCTTCAGATCGAAAGACCGGCGGCAGCAACAGGGCTACAGCTGAACTCACAGCGAAAATCAGAACGAAGGGCACTATGAAATAAAGGTAACGCCGCTTGAGTACGTTCAGGTAGTACCCAATATCCAGATTGCTATCCATCACTCATCCACAAAACGGTATGCCAGTCACAATAAATTGCCTTTGTCACTATCGACAGACAACATAACACTTATGCGTCAGAATGAAGACAGCGCAAAGGCTGTATACGCGTAATTGCACACACTATCGCATGACCTCTTCATTTATCCTTAACGGCGTATTGTGGGCATACAGATTTTGCAGAGAAATTATAACAAAAGAAGGGAGGGCCAAAGCCCTCCCTTATTCATTTTGCCGGAGACTGAAATCTGAAATTACACTCAGATCTGTCTAGGCGAACTTGACCTGATTTTTTTTACGCCGTCTGCGTGCCAAAAATCCAAGGCCCAGCAACCCGGTGCCGAACAGGTAAGCCGATGCGGGCAATGGCACTTGTGGCAGGTTCAGATTTCCGCCGGGATCCGAGATGTTCAGGAGAGCAAGAGCAAAGTCCGAGTTTGTTCCTGTATTAGTGAAGAAATCAATGGTCGTCACTCCCAGGATCGGTTGCGCTAAAGTGGCGAGCAACCAGCCCTGCCCTGGATTATTTGGATCAGTTCCCTGGGCACTTGCTGATCCTACAGGACCGCCATTAGACTTCCAGCTTGCTGTTTCGGTGGGTTCTCCCTTAATAGTAAACAAATCCAGGAACCCAATTTCGTCGATGGTTACAGCTTGAGAGAAGCTCACATTCAAAATCTCCCCAGTGCCAACTGTAGCACTAAATGTAACTTCATCATCTCTAGTGCCAATACCGATCCCGTCGTTGACGCAAGCCAGATTCAAAGGAGCGATACAAGGAACAGCATTCTGTTTGAAGAGAGTATCAGCATTCAAAATGGCGCCATTCGAGGAAACCGTAACGGTAAGACCGCCAAACGTTTGGCTCTTTGTCACGGCGCCGATCCACCCCGTATCTGTAAAGTCGATGATAAATGCGTTAGCACTGCCTGAAAAAGCCAAAGCCCCCGCAAAAAACCCTGCTAAAATCGTAGTTTTCATTGTCGTTTTCATTTTAATTCCTCCAACATCCCTGTGCGATTTGTGGCCCTACAACCCCAACCGTTAACATTTGATTAATAACATCCGCATCTTTACTGACCGAAGGCTATCATATTAAGTATTTCTTAGCAACTTGTATTTTTGGCCCGTATACGAAGTCTAAAAACCGTTCTGACACGACTTTGAGCTGGTTCTGGAAAATAGGACAGTCTGTTAAGGTGTATTCCGACCCTTTATGAAAAGAATTGAGAAGTATACTAAATTTTTCCTCCATTCGATATCTTCGAATTGATTTGCGAAAATCCACACAGCCTTTTGGTTTGCACTTTTAACAGGGATAGCGCCCCTTGCGCCCCTTCGATCATGCCGCTGTTAGGGGCTTGGAGCAGCGAACCTGCCGGAGAGC
>CAZKUH010000393.1:0-3044 GCA_964555895.1 uncultured Enterobacterales bacterium | reverse complement strand
ATCAGTACCACCGAAACATTATGCTTAGCGGCGATTTTTTTAAATGGTTGAATCGCATGGACGGGTATGTCTGCTAGTAACACTGAATCAAGTCCGGATTTTTTTGCATCTGCATAAAATTTGTCAGCAGTGCGTGCGACCAGTAAATTAGCGTAGGTGAGTAAACCCATCGCTATGTCTGGGTGCTTTTGACGTATTGTGGAAATGATTTCAAAGCAAATATCAGGTGTTGTGCCAGCGGAGAGAGCTCTAATAGCAGCGGCTTGGATAGTGTCACCATCGGCAACAGGATCTGAAAATGGCATACCCAGCTCCAGCGCATCTGCGCCATTGTCAATCAGCATGTCCACCCAACTTAAAGTTTCTTCAACACTGGGATCACCGAGCATTAAGAAAGGTACTAAAATACCTCGATTTGCCTTTGTCGCCTGGTTGAAAATAGTTTCATATCGATTCATTTTATTTACTCTACTCACTCAAAACAATAACTCATAAATCAGGCAGATGTTAAATTCATAACATGCTGAAGATCCTTGTCGCCTCGACCTGACAGATTGACCAGCAAAATTTCATTTTTGCTGTTGTTCTGCGCCCTTTGTATGGCATATGCCAACGCATGCGAAGATTCCAATGCTGGAATAATCCCTTCAGCTACCGACAGTGCTTTGAAGGCTTGCAGCGCATCCTCATCAGTAACAGAAACATATTGCGCCCTGCCAGTTTGTTGTAAGTACACATGTTCAGGACCTACAGCAGGATAATCCAGCCCCGCAGAAACAGACCAGGACTCTTCTATTTGCCCATCTTTGTCTTGTAAACATAAGGTATGTGCGCCATGTACAATCGCCTCTTTGCCGAGTGCCAGAGTTTTTCCATGTTCACCTGTTGCATCACTTTTGCCGCCAGGCTCCACACCGACCAGTTGCACGGTTTTATCATCGATAAAATCTGTAAATAAACCAATAGCATTCGAACCGCCACCAACGCAAGCAATTGCAACATCGGGTAAACGACCAGCTTGGGCAATCATCTGCTGTTTAGCTTCTTCGCCGATAATTTTTTGAAATTCTCGTACTAAAGTGGGAAAAGGGTGAGGTCCCGCTGCCGTTCCTAGAATATAGTGTGTGTTCTCATAACTGCCCGCCCAATCTCTGAGAGCTTCATTGATAGCATCTTTTAAAGTGCCGCTACCTGCACTGACGCCAATCACTTTTGCTCCCATTAATTCCATACGATATACATTAGGTGACTGACGTTCCATATCTTCGACACCCATATAAATGGTGGCATCAAGATCGAGTAAAGCGCAGGTTAATGCAGTGGCAACTCCGTGCTGCCCTGCCCCGGTTTCAGCTATGATCCTGTTTTTGCCCATACGTTTGGCGAGTAACGCCTGAGCGATCACCTGATTGGTTTTATGCGCACCACCATGCAATAGATCTTCACGTTTAAGATAAATTTGTGTACCTGTTTCGACGCACAAATTTCTGCATTTATAAGTGGGTGTGGGACGGCCAGCATAATGAGTGAGTAATTGTGAAAGCTCTAAATTAAAAGTTGGATCTTTTAATGCTTGGTGAAACTCATCGGCTAATTGCTCTAACGCAGGCACCAATATTTCAGGGACAAACATCCCACCATAACAGCCAAAAAAACCTAATTGTTCATCGTTTGAGTAAGCAAGATCAATCATGTAAAGACTCCAGTTTTTTGAATAATTGTCTGAGCAGTCGAGGATCTTTTATACCTGGAGCTGACTCAACCTTAGAGTTGACATCCAGCGTGCCAACACCCAACTTTCTTGCAGCAATAATATTATCAACGCCGATCCCACCAGCTAACACCAAGCGTTCAGCCAAAGATTTATCTTTAGAATTTGTGATTAAATTATTTAAGGACGTTGATTTGTTCCAGTCAAAAGCAATGCCATTACCACCTGACTTCATACCCACAGGTTCTAATAATAAACGGTCCACATCATCATTTGCGCAATAGTCAAATTCGTTTTGAGTAACTTGTTGCCACAACCATATTTCACATGTTGCCGGTAATGCCAAACGCAACTGTTGCAAAAAATTAGCAGTTGCCTGCCAGTGAATTTGAACAACTGATAAAGATAACAATTGTTGGCTTTGACATATTTCTTCAACACTAGTCATTGTGAAAACACCGACCCAATCCAGCTCGACCTCTTTGACCAAAGTTAAGGCTACTGCAGCAGTAAGATATCTGGGCGAATTTTTAGAAAAAATTATCCCGCCATAACTTGCACCCAATTCAAATGCCAGCCGGGCATCCTCAACCCGGGTCAAACCACAAATTTTGATAGCCCCGAAGCGAAGCTTTCTTAACGCGAGTGCAACTTTTTTTGCTGCACCAAGATGACTGCCAATAAGAAATCCGTTAGCTGCTCTGGGTAAGTTACTAAATGTATAAATTTCCTGAAATGATTGAATGCCCGATTCAGAAATCACTATTTTTTTATCTGGAATTAATGGCAGCAAATCCCTAGTGGTTTGTAAATTAATCGATAAAGTCTTCAAGTCACGATTGTTGATACCAATAATTTCTGCATTTAATTTTAGTGCTCGTTTCAGTTCCTGCTTTGTATGAACTTCAGTCAATATATCAAGTTGATATTTTTTTGCTGTTAACGTCAACAGCAAATAATCTTCATCTGACAATACTGACAACATTAATAATATGGCATCTGCACCATAGACTCTTGCCGCAAGAATTTGTTTTGTGGATATAATGAAATCTTTGCATAACACCGGAAGAGTTACGGCGTTTGAGACTTTTTGCAAATGCAGCAAGGAACCATTGAAAAATTTCTGATCAGTCAACACTGAAATTGCTGCTGCATAAGGTGCAAACAACCGAGCCAGTACTTCAGGTTTATAATCCTCAATAATGATACCTTTGGACGGTGAAGCAGATTTACACTCCAAAATAAGGCCGGGTGCTTTCTCTAAAATAGATTGTTTTACAGGGCAGATGACCTCATCAAGACCAGGGGGCTCTGGGTGTCTCCTGTGGAGGTA
>CAZKUH010000392.1:0-3052 GCA_964555895.1 uncultured Enterobacterales bacterium | reverse complement strand
ATCTTATCCTCTCTTTTTAGAGCAATTTATTTTCTGCTTGTTGTTGTTAAGTTTACAGACTTTATAAATATAAATTAGATGCGTTAATGAGATTAACTGACACTACTAAAATACCTGTGGGGGGAATTTTTTATGGCAAATGATGGGGTTGATTTAGGTCGTCGTCGCATGCTGACAGGGGCGACCCTAGCCCTTGGGGCTGTTGGGGTAGGCTATGTTGCTGTACCATTTTTAGGGTCATGGTCACCGAGCTCCAGAACAAAAGCAGCAGGTGCACCGATAGAGGTGGATATTAGTAAAATAGAACCTGGAATGATGATTCGAGCTAAATGGCGAGGCCAACCCATCTTTTTCTTACGGCGAACAAAAGCGCAACTTAAAGGATTGAATACCATGACGGCTTCGGGTGCTTTAAAAGATCCACAGTCAGAACAGATAACGCAACAGCCTTCCTACACAAAAAATGAATATCGCTCAATCAAACCTGAATATATGGTGATGATTGGGATCTGTACTCATCTCGGGTGTGTGCCTAACTATGAGCCTGAAGCAGGAAGCTTAACAGTGGGTTTGCCTGGCGGTTATTTCTGCCCATGTCATGGTAGTAAATATGATAATGCTGGACGGGTGTACAATGGCGTCCCGGCACAGTTGAATCTTGTAATCCCCCCTCATTCCTACATAAAAGACACCTTGATACTTGTCGGTGAAAAGAAAGGAGCAGCTTGATGTCTTCCGAAAACAATAAAAACACAGTGATGGGATGGATTGATGATCGTTTCCCTTTGACAAAAACCTGGAATAAGCATGTCGGCGAGTATTATACCCCGAAGAATTTTAATGTTTGGTATTTAATGGGTGTTTTGGCATTGGTTATATTGGTGAATCAAATCCTCACTGGGATCTGGTTGACGATGAATTTCGATCCGACAGCTGAAGGTGCATTTGATTCTGTTGAATATATTATGCGTGATGTGGATTGGGGCTGGTTGCTAAGATATATGCATTCCACAGGGGCATCAGCATTTTTTATTGTCATTTATCTTCATATGTTCAGAGGGTTGATGTATGGCTCTTATCGTAAGCCACGAGAATTAAAGTGGACTTTCGGTATGATTATTTTCGTCCTGCTAATGGCTGAAGCTTTTATGGGTTACCTGTTACCCTGGGGACAAATGTCTTATTGGGGGGCACAGGTTATTATTAATCTATTTGGTGCCATCAGTGAAGATTTAGGCGTGTGGATCCGAGGTGACTACGTAATCTCCGGCGTAACATTAACCCGTTTCTTTGCTTTGCATGTGGCGGCAGTACCCTTGGCAATTATTATTATGGTGTTCCTGCATATTATTGCTTTACATCATGTGGGTTCAATGAATCCTGATGGTATTGAAATCAAATTAGTTAAAGACGAAAATGGTATCCCTAAGGATGGTATTCCATTTCACCCTTATTACACCGTAAAAGATCTTTCGGGTATCATTGTTTTTCTCATTCTTTTTAGCGGTATTATCTTTTTCGCACCGGGGATGGGGGGGTATTTTCTTGAAGCACCAAACTTTTTACCTGCTGACCCGTTAAAAACGCCAGCTCATATTGCACCCGTATGGTATTTTACGCCTTTTTATTCGGTTTTGAGAGCCATCCCTGATAAACTTTTCGGAGTGGCTGGAATGGGGGGTGCTATCTTAGTATTGTTTCTGTTGCCGTGGCTTGACCGTTCGCCGGTGAAATCTATCCGCTATAAAGATTGGATCTATAAAACCATCCTGGGGATATTTCTATTTGCTTTTTTTGGCTTGGGTTACTTGGGAACTCAGACACCAACACCTTTATATACATTTTTAGGCCGGATATTTACACTTATCTATTTCTCATTTTTCTTGCTCATGCCATTTTGGAGCAGACTGGGAACAACTAGACCTGTACCAGAGAGGCTAACAAAATAATGAAAATTTTAATAAAAATTATCGCGTTTAGTAGTTTCTTGGGCAGTAGTTTGGTGTTGGCTTCAAGTGGGGCAGATTACGAAAAGGTGCCAATAAAAATAGATGATTATGGTTCGTTGCAAAACGGCGCTAAAATATTTGTAAATTCTTGCCTAGGTTGTCATTCTTTGAAATACCAACGCTATGAACGACTGGCTGCTGATCTGCACATACCCAAGCAAATCGTCACAAAAAATTTGATATTTAGCGGGAATAAAATTGGCAGCACCATGAGCATTAATATGCCGGCAGAGGATGCAGCCCAGTTTTTTGGTACTACTCCACCAGATTTATCTTTAATTACTAGGGCAAAAGGTGTTGATTATTTGTATGCTTATTTGCGCGGTTTTTATGCAGACGACAGCCGTCCCTTTGGCGTTAATAATACAGTATTTCCTATGGTTTCCATGCCTTTTGTATTAGAAACGGTTCAGGGTTTGCAGCGCAAGTCAGATGAAACAATATTCCAAGAAAACATTATTAGTGAATCGCATAGCAAGTTAAATGCAATCGCTACACGTATTGTAAAAGAAGGCGCTGATGTTGTTGCTCTAAATAAAGAGCGAGAAGCAGTTGAAGCGGTTTCGCATCAAGCCGAAAAAGCAATTGCGGCTTTGAAGGAAGAACGGAAATACTTTCAGCTTGTTCATAAGGGAGAACTGGATCCAGAAGCATTCGATAGTGCCATGCTGGATTTGGTTAATTTTCTCTCCTATGTTTCTGAGCCAATAAAAGCCAAGCGTTTAGCCATGGGAGTTTGGGTGATTCTATTTCTCATCATATTTTTTATCGTTTCCTATTTCTTGAAAAAAGAATATTGGAAAGATGTTCACTAAAAATTGAGATAAAGTGCCAGATCTGATCTGAAGATGATCAGTCTGGACATCTCTTACTTACTCTGGAGAATCATTATGGCCGTAGTTGCCAAGCGTTCGATTATGACATTATATTCAAATTCAACTGATTTACGTTGTCATCAGATAAGGATTGTATTAGCCGAAAAAGGTGTGACTTATGAAGTGATTAATGTTGATGGGGACAATACGCCCCCAGAGCTTATTGAT
>CAZKUH010000391.1:0-3055 GCA_964555895.1 uncultured Enterobacterales bacterium | reverse complement strand
TGCTACCGGAGCAAGATATCTCCACTACGGTCGAGATGACATACAATTTGTCCTTGAGTACCTACTTATGAGCATCCGCTACAGACTACATCAGTTCAGCAGATAACGCCATCAGACTGTCTTCTCCCGCCAGAATAGAAGACTTGAGTGAATGGTGCCCAGGTAAAATTTTATTGACAAAATATTGTGCCAAAACCTGTTTTTGCTGTTTTTGCGCATCCGTTAAGTATCTGGCTTGGGGTAAGGACTTTATAACCAGACCCCACATGCCAGCAAACCAGCACAACCCCAACAGTTCCAGCAAATCTGTCGCGGCAGCCCCTGCCAAGGCTGGTCGTCCAGGGCATTGCTCTAATAACCAGTGAACAGCATCCTGCAGCGACTTTTGCGCCGCTTTTGCCCCAGTTAAAAAAGTTTCAAGGGCTTCCTTAGAGATAATATCATTTGCTGCTAATTGACTAAAAACATGGCTTAACCAACTGTCGAAACATGCAAAACCAAGACCTTTGTCCAGCAATAGTTTACGGCCAATCAAATCCATAGCTTGTATGCCGTTAGTTCCTTCATAGATTTGTGCTATTCGCACATCTCTGACATGCTGTTCCTGCCCCCATTCCCGAATATAACCGTGACCACCCAATACCTGCATACCATGATTGCAGGCAATAAAACCAATGTCTGTGTAAAATGCCTTGGCTACCGGTGTCATAAATGCCACCAGTTTATTTGCTTCTGCTTTGATTTTTTCATCGGTTGCATAGAGACTCTTATCCACTTCCATACCTAACCAGACTGCTGACATCCTAGCCGCCTCAACTTGGCTGCGCATCCACAACAGCATCCGTCGCACATCGGGTTGCTCAACGATGGCATCTGGCGTCGATGAACCCGTCAAAGGTCCACGACTCTGCAATCTGTCACGCGCATAGTCAGCTGCCGTTTGTAGAGATGCCTCTGCCAGACCGACGCCCTGCAAACCAATTGAAAGTCGTTCATTATTCATCATGGAAAACATATACTTCAAACCCTGATTGACTTCTCCCACTAGAAAACCTTTCGCATCATCAAAATTCATGACACAGGTTGCCGAGCCTTTGATCCCCATCTTATGCTCTAACGCACCACAACTTACGTTATTTGCCTCACCAGGATTTCCAGCTGAATCCAACAAGAACCTCGGCACAATAAACATACTGATCCCTTTCACCCCTGCCGGTGCATCAGGTAATCGCGCTAATACCAGATGAATAATGTTTTCACTTAAGTCATGTTCTCCTCCGGTGATAAATATCTTTGTTCCATTGATAATATAATGACCCTGCGGATCTTTGACCGCTTTGGTTTTTAATAAACCCAAATCCGTGCCGGCGTGAGATTCTGTTAAACACATGGTCCCCGTCCAACGCCCCTCAATTAAAGGCGGTAACCAGGTCTTTTTCATTTCAACGGCGGCATGATGTTCCAGCGCATGCACAGCCCCGGAAGTTAAGGAAGTATAAAGACAAAATGAGGAATTGCTGGCGTGTAACATTTCATCCAATAATACATGCAGTGACTTTGGCATACCCTGACCACCAAATTCAGTACTCGCATTAAAAGCAGGCCAACCGCCTGCCACAAATTGACGATACGCATCCTGGAACCCAGCCGGCGTCGTTACACCACTTGCTTCGAGTTGACATCCCTGCTCGTCGCCATTGCGATTAATCGGTGCAAGCACCTGCGAGGATAAGCGTCCTGCCTCCGCTAAAATAGCATTACACAGATCTTCATCCAGTTCAGCGGGATGCTGCAAGTCCCGCAAGAAATCTGCTAGGTGGAAAACATCATGTAGAACATAAGACATGTGGTTTAACGGGGCTGCATAGTCACTCATTTACATGCTCCTTAGTTGACAAGTTAGCTTGAGTGGATAATATTACACTGCTCCGACCAGATCCGACACAAAAAAACCACTAAAAAGCGGTTTTTTTGTCGATCTGAAGAGTGATTATGTTTTATCGGCATCCTGATCTTGCGGATGCTCCTTTTTGAATTGCGTCCAGTAATCCTTCACGGTTTGCTTCATATCCTTATGTAGCATCATAATACCAAACAGGTTGGGTAAAGTGCTCATGACAATGGATACTGCCGCAATGTTCCAGATAAGTTTTGTATCGGCAAAAGATGCAACAAAAAAACCGAGGATGTAAACGAATCGATAAGGCAGCACAGCCTTGCTACCCAACAAATAGGTAATAGCTCTATCTCCGTAATAGGACCAGGCAATTGCCGTTGAGAACGCAAATAGTAATAAGCCAATGGTCACAATATACTGCCCCCATTCACCAAAAAAACCTTCCATAAATGCCTTTGTCGTTAACCTCACTGAATGCAATACTGATTTTCCTGTTACCACGACCTCAGTATCGGTGATTCGTCCATCTTTAACGTTGAGTTCACCATTAAAAGCTTTCCCCTCTCTGGAATAATAGATATTTTCTGCAAATGAACGGGAATTAAACAAAGTAAAACCGTCGTTGACTGACTGTCCATCTTTAACGCTAATCACACCGTTGTATAAGCTGATTTTGGATGGGATCTCATTGTAATAGCGATAAACCTGCTCAACATCTTTTTTATTGCTTTCGAGCAGATTTCCCGAGAATATTTTCATATCCGTACGCTCAAAAGTATTTTCGTATTTGTGGGTCCAAACACCGGAAGACAGGATGACCAAGCCAGTCAAAGTACAGATAATAATAGTATCGATAAAGGGTTCCAGAATAGAGACCATGCCTTCGGAAACGGGTTCATGCGCTTTCGCCGCGGCGTGTGCGATAGGTGCGGAACCTTGACCGGCTTCATTAGAAAAAAGTCCTCTGGCAACTCCTTTGTTCCAGGCAAACGCCACACTGGCACCAATAAAACCACCGGTTGCTGCCGTACCAGAAAACAAGTTGCTAAAAATCATGCCGAAAGAAGGTAAAATATTTTCATAGTTGGCAATGATGACCGCCAATGCACCTATAATGTAGGCAATAGCCATAAAAGGCACGACCGCCGCAGTGACTTT
>CAZKUH010000390.1:0-3059 GCA_964555895.1 uncultured Enterobacterales bacterium | reverse complement strand
CTTGAACGAAACCAAAACTCTTTATACCATAACCCGCTATTTTATTTATTTTTGTTATTTTATTATCTGCAAAATAATTCAGGGTTCTCCCATCGGTAAAAAATAATTTCCCGCCAGTTTTCCAGCCACGACTAAATTTAACTTTAGGCTTAATGACTTCGATAGTTGCTGCAGCCGTATAGACCATAATTTGTTCTGGTGAGATGAAGTAAATTTTATCTTCAAATAAAAAAACATTATTTATATCACTAAAAATTCTACTTTGCGGTGGTAACTTTGGTAATAATGAATGATATTTAAATTCGCCATTTTCAGTAGCTTCCAAGTAACCAAACTCTGCTTCCGCACCAATGAATATTTTGTTGTCTGCTGTGATAACAAACTGTCTAATATTCTTTCCCTCAAGGTATCTACGCCAGTGCTCGCCATCAAAACTGAACAAGCCATTGGCATTAGAGACAAAAATAATCCCTTGTTTATTTTGTTGGATAAACCAATTCGTACCAATGCCTTGAAACTTGCCAACATCGTATGATTGCATGATCGATGAACCAAGGTACTGATAAGATGCTTCCTCGGCATATAGATAATTTAAATTGCACACAAGGATTAGCAAAGTAAAATATTTACTTTTGACAAAGGAAAAGTATTTTAAATGTTTTATTTTCACATTCCGACTACATTAGTTATTTTATTTAATCGATAAAAGTCACTATTTTGTCTATCGTTTTTCTCTTGATATTGGGCACCTGAGCATCTTTTTCTGGATACCCAGTGACGATAAGTAAAAAGGGGCGTTCATTGTCAGGTCTTTGTAGTATCGTTTTTAGAAATCCCATCGGACTTGGCGTGTGCGTTAATGTTGCAAGCCCTGCATGATGCAGTGCAGCGATCAATAAACCAGACGCCAAGCCAACGGACTCCGGCGTATAGTAATGTTTAAATTTTTCCCCGTCCGCAGACAAACCATATTTTTCTGCAAAAACTGCGATTAACCAAGGGGCAGTTTCCAGAAAAGATTTATGTTCGTCGGTGCCTAAAGGTTTCAGCGCTTCAAGCCATTGCTTTGATGCCTTGCTTTTATAAAATTCAACTTCTTCTTTTTCAGCGGCCGCTCGAATCTGTTTTTTTATCTCTGGATTATGAATGGCGACAAAATGCCATGGTTGCAGATTTGCGCCACTGGGCGCAGATCCTGCTGTCGCCAAGCAATTTTGGATAACTGTCCTTGGAACGTCTCGAGTGGCGTATTCTCTTACCGTTCTACGACGATGCATTTCCTGGCAAAATGCCTTGGATCTGCACAGCATTTCATTTGGAGGATATTCCTCATAGGTGGTCAGTGGGATAAACTTAGCCATAGAAAAAACCGCTGTTACAAAGTTATGTTAACTTATCACAGAAAAATTAACAAAATCAACGAGATCCCACATATTTTGTCATTTAATTCAATGAATAAAGCAGCAACAGCAAGTTTTTTAAAGCCCTCAAACTCACAAATAAGCCTGGTTTTGTGGTTATTAAGAATATTTTGTACATTTGTTTGAGCTTTAATAGTTCGCTAGTGGCCGCAAAATCAACTCTGAGAACCACCAGGATACTTGTGTTGATGGCTTGCATTATTCCGAACTCAGGTGATTTAGTCACTTGTGGCTTTAACCGTCTAACGCAATTTAAAGGCGTTAGTGAAATGATTGACTTTAGTCACCGTATTTTTCCCCAATCAAGAAATTATAGTTGGGATATTGCTCAAGATAAGGTATTTTATGACTGATTATGATTAAGCTTTTAATTCTCTCGAAGATCGAGCGTCGAAACCGGGTAATTGAGCAAGAAAAGGATGTCACCATTTAAATGAGATAGTAATGAAAGTGATGAAGTTTGGCGGCACCTCGGTAGGTGATGCCTCAAGAATGAAAATGGTAGCCAATATTGTTTCTGCTGGACAACCCGTATTGGTTGTACTTTCAGCTATAGCAGGAACAACGGATGCTTTAGCTAATTTGGTCGATAGTTTGAAGGCAGGAGATGAAGTTGCAGTAATTCGAATTATCGAAAAATTGCAACTTCATTATTATCGTTATATTGATGAATTGTTTGTAACTCCAGACGTTAGTAGTTCTAACCATCAAGCGAAAGAAATAGTTGAGATTCAGTTTAGACAGATTACGGAGATAATTTCGCAAAAATATGTGCCAGCTATCGAGTTCCATATTTTGGCAAAAGGTGAAGTTATTTCTACGGCATTATTTCATCTTTACCTCAAACAAACCCGCCAGCAAGTCACATTATTAAGTGCTTTTGATTTTTTAAGATTGAACCAACAGCTTGTGCCTGATGAAGACTATTTAGCTGAACGCTTGAATGCAATAATACGGGAGCACCAAGGGACTGAAATTTTTATTACACAGGGCTTCGTTTGTCGTAATGCTTTTGGCGAGGTAGCAAATTTGAAACGAGGTGGCAGTGATTATTCGGCATCACTTTTTGCTGCTGCAATTCAAGCTGAGGAAGTGCAGATATGGACGGATATTGATGGGATGCATAATAATGACCCGCGTTATGTGAAAGGGACGCGCGCAATCCGTGAGCTCTCCTTTAACGAAGCGGCAGAACTGGCTTATTTTGGTGCAAAAATTCTTCATCCTGCCAGCATCAAGCCTGCTCGCCGTAAAAATATACCAGTTAAATTATTAAATACCCTTCAAGCGGATGCACAAGGTACTTTGATCTCTAGTAAAACGACCTTGGCCAGAATTAAAGCCATTGCTGCAAAAAGTGATATTACCGCCATTAAAATACGTTCTAGTGAAATGCTTCAGGCACCAGGTTTTTTGCGACGGATTTTTGAGGTTTTTGAGTTATACAGAACTTCAATTGATATGATTACGACTTCTGAAGTCGCCGTTTCGGTAACTATTGATGATATTACTTTTCTTACGCCGATTATTGAAACTTTAAAAGAATTTGGTCATGTAGAAGTTGATAAAAAACTTTCAATCATTTGTGTGGTGGGAGATTTTGTGGTAGACAATAAAGGTATTGCTTCTCAGGTAATG
>CAZKUH010000389.1:0-3059 GCA_964555895.1 uncultured Enterobacterales bacterium | reverse complement strand
CGATAATTGTGCATCATAGAAATCGCCCAACAGCTTATACGCCGGGCCATAATTGCCGTGTGCAAAGTGATAGAATTTACTCTATCCACTTGATTTAAATATGTTTTTTTTATTATATTCGCATGATCCTCATTTAAAATATGGTGTTTTTTTAATAATTCCACATGCTCTAGCAATCCACTAACTTCGGCTAAATTTGTTATCTGGTACGTATTGGTTAAAACCAGAAATTGAATCAAAAATTCTAAATCTATTATCCCACCATCTTGTTGTTTGATCCGTGTTTTAACATTCGATGATAATTTTTCATGCGCTTTCATCTTTAGACGCATTTTTTTTATTTCTATTTTCAACACTTCATCATTTTTGATACTTGATAACACCTTACTTTTTATAGCTTGAAATCTGAGGGCTAATTTATTACCGTGAGATAAAAATCTTGATCTGACTAATGATTGGTGCTCCCAGGTCCAGGCCTCATTTAATTGATAATTTTCAAATGCATTGATTTCTGTTACCAATAACCCTGATTGCCCTGAAGGTCTTAATCGAGTATCTATTTCATAGAGAACACCATTGGACATACGGCTATTAATATTGTGGATCAAACGCTGAGCGACTTTAACAAAAAATTTCGTTGTCGATAGAGTCTTCTCGCCATTGGTCGAGTTTGCACAGCTATCATAAACAAAAACCAGATCCAGATCTGAAGAGAAACCCAATTCTCTACTGCCCAGTTTTCCCATGGCAATAATACCAAACTCTACATCCGTACCATCATCCTGCAATAAGTGTCCATATCTCTGCTCAATTTTACTTCTAGCCAGTTTATAGCTTTGCAACAAAATCGTCTCAGCCACTTCCGATAACGCAAGACCCAAGCGTTGCCCATCCATATAACCACTAACAAAACTGGCTGCCAATTGAAAATACTGAGACTGTTTAAATTCCCTTAAAACACTTAAAATCTGCTCCTCATCATCTTCAGCAATCCGTGATATGTTACGGCGCAATTGCTCTTTGCTCACTGGGTCAGTTTTCATTTCCAACCAAGATGGATTGAGTAAATCGTCAATAACCAGTGGGTATCTGGCTGTATGACTTGCTATCCAGTCACTTTTTGAAAATAAATCTGATAGTATTTTTAAGGTATTAATATTTTCTTTAAATAACTGTAAATAGGCTGTTCGTGTGGCTATAGATTCAATTAATAACAACATTTGTTTAAAGGTATGCATTGAATTTTCATATTGGCCACACAGCTGGATTAAATAAGGTAATAATTCATTAATGTAGTCTCGTCCTTTACTTCCGGACAGACGCATCAAACCCGAAATTCTATGTTTAAACTGACTGAGAGAGTCAATAATCTGTTCAGCTTCATGGTAGCCCATTTCATTGATCACACGCACATTTCTGTTATTTTGATCGGGGATCAAGTAAATATCCATGAGTTGTACCAATCGATCAGTATTTTCATGATTTTCGACATTTTCTCTATCACGAAACTGCACCTTGAAAATACCATGTATAGATGATCTTAACCTGTTTATGCTTTGAGAAAAGTCAACCCAGTTTTCGTCTCCACATAAATAACATAAACGTTCCCTGTCCAATACATCTTGTGGCAATAGTTGCGTTTGTTTATCAGCAAAAGCCTGAAGACAGTGTTCAATATGTCTTAATTTAAGATAACCCGTTTGCAAGGTGGTAATTTCATCAACACTTAACAAAGATAAATTTAAAATTTCCTGCATCGCTTTGAGTGTTGAATTCGTTTGAAGACTACGTTGTTTACCTCCATGGATTAATTGAATCGACTGTACAACAAACTCAATTTCTCTGATCCCTCCCTTTCCAAGTTTAATATTATCCTCAAGGTTTCTTCGTCTGAGTTCAGCTTCAATTTGCCGTTTTAACTTTCTTGGCACGTCCAACAACGAAAAATCTACATAGCGTCGATATACAAAAGGATTAATTATTTTCTCAAGAGATATCCGGTCCTTAACTGCACCTGAAATAACTCTGGCTTTTATCATAGCAAATCTTTCCCAACCTCGACCTTGTTCAAGATAATATTGCTCTAGTGCCCCTAGGCTCAAAACAACTGCACCACTATCCCCATAAGGTCTTAACCTGGCATCAACTCTGAATACAAACCCATCGACTGTCACATCATTTAATAACTGAATAATTAGTTGGGTCAACTTAGTAAAGTATTCGACATTAGCCCACTGTTTTCTACCACCTTGGGTGAATCCATCTTCAGGATAAGCAAAAATTAAATCAATATCGGATGATAGATTAAGTTCTCTACCGCCCAATTTACCCATCGCCAAAATCACTAATTTTAGTTCATTTCCAGATTCATCTATAGGTGTGCCTAAGGTGTTTTTAAGTAAATTACCGGCCCAGTCACTGGCATAGTTGATACAATCATCAGCCAATGCTGAACAAGCGGCCATAACATTTTGAGTGTCATTTTCATATTCATCATGAATTAAACCCAGCATGACAAAATTTCTATAATGACGTAAATGCTGTTTAAATTTAGTTATGGTTTGGCTTTGTTGAATGACATCTTTTAGTGACGAAATAAACTGTTCTTGTAACAATTCCGCATCAAACCATTCCGGGTGTTTTTTCTTTTGTCGTGCAACAAAATCACTTAACAGGGAATCCGAAAAACATTGTAATTTCAGACCAGGTTGTTCCTTTTGCTGCAATCTCAACAAACCAGGATAATGAATTAAACGTTGATTATTTTGCATCTTAACCGAATATTAACCTTTTTGTGTGACCGCAAAATTTATGTTCCAAGCAAGAACAATTATGCGAAACAAAAGTAAATCTCGATAACATAACACAAAAACAGCAGTTCAAGATGAAATTAGCTGTGTTGAGGTTCTTTAACCCGCTTAGTGTTACCTACAAAGTCTCCAGACACAAAAAAGCCCTGCTATTACTAGCAGGGCTTTTTTGTTAATTAAATGCCTGGCGTTGACCTACTTTCACATGGCAACTGCCACACTATCATCGGCGCAAAGCGTTTTCACTTC
>CAZKUH010000388.1:0-3065 GCA_964555895.1 uncultured Enterobacterales bacterium | reverse complement strand
ATCAATGAGTTGATGGAACATATTCCCGGGCCTGATTTTCCAACAGCAGCGTTTATTAATGGGCGAAAAGGTATTGTAGAGGCTTATCACACCGGACGTGGCAAGATATACCTTCGTGCACGTAGCCATTTTGAGGAAATCGCTGGTAGCACGCAAGGTCGAATACAGATTGTGGTAGATGAATTACCTTATCAGGTCAATAAAGCAAGATTACTTGAAAAAATTGCAGAGTTGGTTAAAGAGAAGAAAATTGAAGGTATCAGTGCGCTGCGGGATGAGTCTGATAAAGATGGCATGCGTATGGTGGTTGAACTTCGTCGTGGTGAAGTACCGGAGGTGGTGCTGAATAATCTCTATGCCCAAACGCAGTTACAAACGGTTTTTGGTATTAATATGGTGGCGTTGCAAAATGGCCAACCGGGCCTCTTTAACCTTTTTCAGATGTTGGAAGCCTTTATTAATCATCGCCGCGAGGTCGTGACTCGGCGTACTGTTTTCGAATTACGTAAAGCCAGAGAGAAAGCTCACGTGCTAGAGGGTTTGGCTATTGCATTGGCCAATATTGATGAAGTGATTGAACTCATTAAAAAATCCCCATCTCCAGCGGAAGCAAAAAAAGGATTGTTGGCAAAAAGTTGGGTTTTAGGTGATGTTGCGGAAATGCTCGAAAGAGCCGGTGCCGATGCTTGTCGTCCTGACGGACTTAGCCGTGATTTTGGTGTGATTGAAACTAATTATCGTCTTTCCACGGAACAGGCTCAAGCAATTCTTGATTTGCGCTTACATCGTTTAACCGGATTGGAACATGACAAAATTTTAAATGATTATCGAGCGTTGATTGATGTCATTGCAAAACTGATGCTTATCCTGTCTTCAAAAACGCGATTAATGGAAGTTATCCGTGAAGAATTAGAAGAAGTGCAAGCAAAATATGGTGATGAACGTCGCTCGGAAATTCTGCACAGCAAGCTGGACTTGACCCTGGAAGATTTAATTACCGAGCAGGATGTGGTGGTTACCCTGTCGCATGAAGGATACTGTAAATATCAGCCGCTTCAGGATTATCAGGCACAACGCCGCGGTGGACGTGGAAAATCAGCCACCAAGATGAAAGAAGAAGATTTTATAGAGCGTCTGCTGGTAGCAAGTACTCACGATACTATCCTTTGTTTTTCTGATAAAGGAAAGGTTTACTGGCTGAAAGTCTATGAATTGCCTGAAGCCGGAAGAGGCGCAAGAGGTAAACCTATTGTTAATTTACTGCCGCTGGATAATGATGAGAAAATTGCGTTTATTTTGCCGGTTAGAGATTATCGGGAAGATCAATATGTCTTTATGGCGTATTCAACCGGCGTGGTGAAGAAAACACCTTTGGTGGATTTTTCTCGCCCCAGAGCCAACGGTATTATTGCAACTAATTTACAACCTGATGAATGCCTGGTGGGTGTGAATCTAACCAACGGCACAAATGATGTGATGTTGTTCAGTAACACCGGCAAAGCCATTCGTTTCCATGAACAACAAGTTCGCTCCATGGGCCGAACTGCTCGCGGCGTACGAGGCATGAGATTGAAAGCGGATGCCAGACTCATTACTTTGCTGGTTGTTGAGGAAGATGCACAGGTGCTTATTGCCAGCGAGAATGGTTTTGGCAAACGTACGGCAATGGCAGATTTCCCTTTGCGTGGTCGCGGGGGGCAAGGCGTTATTGCGATTCAAACCTCGGCCAGAAACGGCGCTGTAGTCAGAGCTATTCCGGTGATTGAGGGGGATGAATTTATGCTCATCACCAATGGCGCAACGCTTATCCGTTCTCGGGTTGATGAAGTCCGCGTCATGGGTAGAAACACTCAGGGTGTTACATTGATCAAACTTTCCAAAGGTGAACTGCTTGCCGGTATGCAACGTATTGAAGAATTACCCGACGAAGGCGACGAGCCTGCGACTGAAGATACTGGTGAAAACTCTACTGACTCTACAGAGAATAATGAGTCTAGCGAAAGTATTGATTCATCAAAAGAAGACGTTTCAAATGATGAGCCATCAAATGATGACGCTTGATTTTGTTCTTAACCACGCCACTGGGTAACCCTGTGCGAAATTCAGCTTGCAAGCTTTTAGGTGGTATTAAAGGTCGGTATTGATGCAGCAATTAGAGACATATAATTTTAGTTCCGGCCCTGCCATGCTACCACATGAAGTGATGTTGGAAATTCAACAGGATTTGTTGAATTGGCAGGGGTTGCAACGCTCGGTAATGGAAATTTCTCACCGTAGTGCGCCCTATGAGAAGATGCTCAAAAGGGCAGAAGATGATTTTAGGACATTGCTAGAGATACCAGCAAATTATCAGGTGTTATTTGTTCACGCCAGTGCCAGCCATCAGTTTTCCATGATTCCAATGAACATATCAGGGACGGGTATAGTCGATTATGTCGATACCGGCACTTGGTCAAACAAAGCAGTTAAAGAAGCTGCAAGATTCACGAATGTTAATCATATCAAAGGATTAATAAAAAATGAACAGGGCTTGATGCAATTAAAAGACTGGCGAAATTGGACTGTTTCAAAAACCCCTGATTACCTTTTTTATACACCTAATGAAACTATTGGTGGCGTACAGTTTTCAGAAATTCCTGATACAGAACAACTCTATGGTAAAAAGATCCCACTTATCGCTGATATGTCATCCTGTATTCTTTCCCAGCCTGTTGATGTGAGTCAATTTGGTTTAATTTTTGCCGGCGCGCAAAAAAATATGGGTACGGCAGGATTAACCATGGTTATTATTCGTGAGGATCTCATTGTACAGCTTGATGGGCGTATTCCGACACTGATGCAATATAAAACTTATGCCGATTTTGGCTCTTTATATAATACACCGCCAGTGTTTCCGGTTTATGTGGCGGGATTGGTGTTTGCCTGGATAAAAAAGCAGGGTAATTTGCAACAGATAGCTGCCATTAACCAATGCAAAGCAGCGAAATTATATCAATGCATAGATGCTTTGCATGCGGCACGGCGCGTGATGAGCCCGCCCTTCCGCGACAGGAAACACCAGGACA
>CAZKUH010000387.1:0-3086 GCA_964555895.1 uncultured Enterobacterales bacterium | reverse complement strand
AGAGCGGAACAAATAAAGCGCGGAGGTTACAATAGTAAACGTATTTTACTGGCATTAGGGCCATTGGCAAACTGTCAGTCTACACCGGGTTGTGTACCTTTAAATATATTTGGAGCAGGCTCTATTACACCGGACATGTTGAATTGGATATCCTTTGTGCAAAAAGATATCAGTGAAAATTCCATGTCGTTGGTGTCGGCCAACCTTACTGGTCAATTATTTGAAA
Source organism: uncultured Enterobacterales bacterium (assembly GCA_964555895.1). Lineage (GTDB taxonomy): Bacteria > Pseudomonadota > Gammaproteobacteria > Enterobacterales > DRNA01. Next base: position 2,860 of record CAZKUH010000387.1, on the reverse strand, counting down.
TGCCGGCAGGTTCAGCAGGCTTTGCCGTTGGTTTTGAAAGTCGTCATCAGGAAGGTTTTTTCCAACCGGATGCGGTGGTAACCGCAGGTGAAACTAATGGTGTTCCGTCTTCACCGACTCGAGGAGAATTTGATGTTGATGAATACTATGCTGAATTTAATCTTCCTTTAATCGGTGGTAATCAGAGACTTGATCTTTCTTTGGCTTTTCGATCCTCGGACTATAACACCTCCGGAAGTGATACTACCAGTAAGTTTGGGATACGCTGGCAGCCTATGGATGATTTGATTGTTCGGGGTAGTTATTCAGAGGGATTCAGAGCGCCTAGCATTGGCGAGTTATTTAGTTCAGCATCCAGATTTGATGCCACTCTGACCGATCCGTGCTCGAATGCCAGCCCAGCGAATCAGGCACGATGTCAGGCGCTTGGAGTGCCAACAGGTTTTGTTGCATCAGGCGGACAAATTTCAGTAGTCACCGGAGGCAATGCCAGTTTGTCACCCGAAAGTAGTACCTCAAGTAATTTTGGCTTCGTATATAGCCCTGAATTTGTTAGCGATCTGGACTGGGTTGACTCTTTCCATATTGCTGCAACCTGGTACGATATTCAGGTAGATGATGCAATTCAGGCGATTGATGCACAAACACAGTTAAATCAGTGTGTGGTGAATTCAAATGATCAGTTTTGTAATGGGATTAGCCGCACACAAGCTGGTACTATTAATAATTTTCAGAATAGATTGGTCAATATCGGTCGCATCAATACCAATGGTTATGATTTGAAATTTGGTTATTTAAGCCCGCTTTACGGTTGGGGCCAATTGGCAGTTAACTGGAATAATAGTTTCGTTGACAGTTATGAAGAAACGGTGTTGGGATTATCAACAGAACTTTCTGGTATTGAAAGAAACAACCGCGGCATACCTCAATGGAAATTTGATCTCACTGCGGATTGGAAAAGAGGCGACTGGGGAGCATCATGGACAATGCGTTATATTGATGCTTTAACAGAAGCATGTAGTGATTTTCAAAACGGTTCTTCTGTAAGTTTTGTGGCCCTTGGATTATGTTCTCAACCCAATAGCACAAACCAAGGATTATCTTTAAATAAGCTTGATTCCTCTGCTGTACATGATGTGCAAGTGAGGTGGGAGCCAACAGGCTGGGATACGGATATTCAATTTTCTGGTGGTATTCAAAATTTGTTTGATGAAGATCCACCAGCTTGTACCAGTTGTTCATTAAATGGGTATGATCCCTCAACCTATTGGCCACAGGGACAATTTTTATATTTGCAGGCATCCGTGAAACTTTAATCTGAGTTTGACATAATGAAACCTGGTTTACCTTGTAAATCAGGTTTTTATTTTAGGGCGCTGTTGAAAGAAAAAAGCACAGCAAAACCAAAAAAATATAGGAGCAAATGATGTTTGAAAGCGTGGATGTACAAAAATTGTTAGATGGTTATTTACCGCAAGTGATCAATTACAGTTTTAAAATTTTGATGGCTATTGTCATTTTTGTGGTGGGAAAGTGGCTTGCGAAACTAATTACAACCATGGTTAGAGCCATTTTACTGAAAGCTAAAGTAGATGACATCTTGGCCGATTTTATTGGCGCATTAATAAAAGGTGCTTTATTGCTGGTGGTTATTATTGCGGCTCTGGATCAAATGGGCGTAGATACAACTTCGCTGGTTGCTTTAATTGGCGCCGCAGGCCTGGCAGTTGGATTAGCCCTGCAAAACTCACTACAGAATTTTGCTGCTGGTGTTATGCTACTTGTTTTCAGACCCTTTAAGGCAGGTGATTTTATAGATGCGGCAGGCGTTTCCGGGGTTGTCGAAGGAATTTCAATTTTTAGTACAATGATGCGGACCGGTGATAATAAAGAATTGATTATTCCCAATGGGGCGATTTATAGTGGAATTATCACAAATTTCTCTGCTAAAGATACTCGACGCATCGACATGGTATTAGGTGTGGGCTACGGCGATGATATTCGACAGGTTAAAGAAATTATCTGGGAGGTACTCAATGCCGAGGCGCGCGTATTGAAAGATCCACAACCGACGGTTGCGGTAGCGGAATTGGCGGATTCTAGCGTAAACTTTGTTATTAGGCCCTGGGTAAAATCTGAAGACTATTGGGCTGTTAGATATCATTTCAATGAAGAAATCAAACAAATTTTTGATAGCAAAGGAATATCAATACCTTATCCACAACTGGATATCCATACACATAAATCCCAAGACTAATCGATAGTGAAAGTTGAATCATTTAATCACTTTAACTATTTCATTATATTCGGAGAGTTTTTAAAACTGGCGCACAAGTTGCTAGATATGAATTATGATTTATTGCCAGGATAAGTGAATTATTATGAAATTAAGAACAAATATGTTTTTAATATTTAGTACACTAATAGTAACCATTATGCTTTTACAATGGTGGGTATTAACAACACTGGATAAAGATATTCGTAAAGAAATCAGTGATACCGCCTTCCAAGTGAGTCGTGATACTGCCTCGGCTATGGTGTTACATCAGATAGAAGTCAGACGACAGAAAAACAGTAAAATTTTCAAAAAAACATATTGGGAGTGGCAAAAAACACACCCATCTAATGCAGCAACCGATATTTATATTGAGCTGGTAAAAAACTCTAAAAATTCTAAAAGATCAGAAATAAAATTAATGGGCCCAGGCTTGCAAGAAACAATAACCGTCTCGCAAAGCGGTGTGGAAAAAAGTTTCAATGGTGTCTCCATTAAAATTATATATTATATGTCTGCAATTTTATTATTAGGTATTATTATTGCTGCTTACTTCTCTCATCAATTAACCAAACCATTAAAAAA
>CAZKUH010000386.1:0-3100 GCA_964555895.1 uncultured Enterobacterales bacterium | reverse complement strand
GTTGTTATTGATTTTGCCTATGGAATAACCATACCCCGCTATCAATGCCTAGCCTTATGTACCTAGACGTATTGTATGCCGGTTTTGCTGGGAGCAAAAAACCGGTAAAACCATTTTAATTCCCACTGAAACCTGCATTTTCAGGTAGCACGGGTATAAACAGATGGTTGAGCAGATGAATCTTAAAAAAAATTTCCCCCTCTTTAGCGGATTATTCACAGCATTGCTGTCGACAGTTTGCTGCATCGTACCATTAGTACTTTTGATGTTGGGTATTGGCGGTTCCTGGATCGCCAACTTAACCGCATTAGAACCTTATAAACCCATTTTTATCGGCATCGCAATTCTGTTTTTGGCGATGGCATATTGGCAAATTTTTTTACAAAAACAAGATTGTGAAGAGGGCAAAATTTGTGCAGTACCCGAGAACAAGAAAAAATATAAAATTATCTTTTGGATCACGGCTTTGATTATTCTCAGCTCATCTACAATAACCTACTGGGCACCATTGTTTTATTAGGAGTTATCATTATGAAAAAGAAATTAGCGATTATATTGATTTTATTTTTGACACAACCGTTGTTTGCGGCCATCAAGAGTACCACCCTGGACGTACAGAATATGACCTGTGCCATTTGTCCCATTACGGTTAAAAAGGCACTTAAAAAAGTTGCAGGGGTTAGTGAGGTGGAAGTTTCTCTTGAAAAGAAAACTGCTGATATCACCTATGATGATACACAGGCTACCCTCAAAGATTTAATTTTCGCCACCACCAATGCGGGTTATCCGTCAACCGTTCATGAAAATAACAAAGCAGAAAAAGTGGTGATTAAACCCTAGCATACTATTAAAACTCAACTCGGGACAAGAAAACCGCTATGTTGATAGGCTACGCTTATCCCGAGTTGTGGCTATTTAACCGTTACCACAGGTTACTTGTCCTGTTGCTGCTCGAAAGGTAAGCCGGCAGCTTTCCACTCCGGGAAACCTTCTTCTAGTCTTAGTGCTTTGAACCCTCGAGATAGCAGTATTTCGACCATTTCATAAGAATAAATACAGTAAGAACCACGACAGTAAGCGATCACTATTTTATCTGACGATAAAGCATTTATTTTTTCTTTAATTTCTCCCGGTTGAACATTAATGGCACCTTGAATATGACCATGAAGGAATTCATTGTTTGGGCGGACATCCAATATCACCAGTGACTGGTTTTGCATTTTTCTGGCTAATTCTTCGCTGGAGATGGTGAGTTGCTGCAACGAATTATGACAGAGCTGCGAGCGCAAGCGATCCACTTCTGCCAAGTGAGTTTCGGCCGTTTCACGTAAACTGCCTATCAGTTTGATGACATCATCGCCTGCAAGTTTGTAGAATCGATTTTTCCCTTTCTTTCTCACAGAAACCAGACCATTCTGTTTAAGAATTTGCAGGTGACGAGAAGTGTTGGCGACAGTTAATTCAACCAATTGACTTAACTTTTCCACACTGCATTCTGCCTGAGCCAAGTAGTCTATCATTTCGACGCGTTGAGGTGAGCCAAGGCTGTGGGCAACGAGGGCGAGTTGCTCAAATAGTTGTTTTTTGATGATGGACATAGTTTTCACACCGTTCAATGATTAAATTGAATATTAGAGAATCTTAGCGTCAGTTACAAATAAATCGATGCAGGTTTGGAAAATAATGGAAATCACTGACACAGCAGCTCAAGCAAACGACAAGCAAATATTCAATTAAACAATTGAATATTTGCTTGTCGTTTGCTACATTATCCCGAGCTGAGCCGAAGTTAGTTAACAAAGAGTGATGAATAATGATTTCAAGAGAACAACATTGGAATAACATCTATAAAACCAAAGGAGCAACAGCACTTAGTTGGTATCAGGCATGTCCTGATATTTCATTAGAATTATTCTCAAATATTGCCGCTGAGAGTGAGCACGGGGTGATCGATATCGGTTGTGGGACATCGACGCTGGTCGATCATTTAAGCGCCATGGGATTTACAGATATCACCTTGATGGATTTATCAGACGAAGCGCTTTCCATGGTCAAAAGCCGATTAGGAAAAAATGCAGGTAATGTCGTTTTTCTAGCAGATGATGTGACAAAAATAGTATTCAAAAGAAAATTTGATATTTGGCATGATAGAGCGGTATTTCATTTTTTAACCACCGTTGAAGATCGGTGGGCCTATATGTCTAATTTAGCCAACAATCTGACCGCAAAGGGTCATGCAATCATCGGCACATTTTCTTTATCAGGTCCTGAACGTTGTAGCGGACTGGATATCGTGCGATATGACCTCGAGCGGATGAAGCAAGAGCTGGTGGGAGATTTGGTAATAGAATCTGTGTTAGAAAACACGCATAATATGCCGAGTGGCAAACAGCAGCAGTTTAATTTTTTTGTAATAAAACACAATCACGCGTAGCAGAATTAATTGAAAATTTATTTTCTTTACTGCTGCACTGGACTCGCTATATTTTAAGGAATTTTTTCATGGTTAGAATAGCCACCTGTTGTTGTGGTAATGGCATTGTCGAGGTGAACTCGGAGCCAGTCATTCATGGTATCTGCCATTGTAACAATTGTAAAAAAAGAACCGGAAGCGCTTTTGGTATATCAAGTTATTTTAAAAAAGTTGATTTTTCACTGCGATCTGGAAAATTTAGTTGCTACAAAATACAAAATGACAATGGTCTTCAGGAAAGATACTTCTGCGAAAAATGTGGTACCACATTATTTTGGTACGTGGATAGCTTCAAAGATTTTGTCGGCGTTGCCGGGGGCTGTTTTATTGACCCCGTGTTGACAATGCCAACATTCGCAACAATAAATGAAAACAAATGCCACTGGTTGCTTCTTTCAGCACAAATAAAAACCAATTTTAACGTCGCCGATATTCTGTGATTTCTGCGTTTAAAAATACCGTCTAGATGCTGTTTATATAGCATTAACATACGCAATATCCCAACAATGGGTATGGCCGCAAGTTCTCCAAAAACTAACACAGATTAATCGGTAGGTACTTAAGGGAAAAAATGTATGTCATCTCGACCGTAGTGGAGAGATCTTGCTCTGGTAGCACTGTTGCAAC
>CAZKUH010000385.1:0-3104 GCA_964555895.1 uncultured Enterobacterales bacterium | reverse complement strand
ATCTTGAAGCACAAGAAAAAAATTACAAAGAAAATAAAAAAATCCTGATTAACGCCGCGCTGGATCTCTGGGATGGCAGTGAGAGCTCAGCAATTACTTTACAAGAACTATTTCTATCCATTAAAGATATTCAGGCAGGCAGGAGGATACGATAGTGCTCACAAATATCAGTGAACCCCACCCAGATCAAACCATTCAAAGTTATGTAACAGGTTTGCAGATACAAAATGCTACCCCCAAGTGGCAGAGCCTAATGAAATATCTGTTTAATGGGTATTCGATCAATCCCCGCTCGATTATTCAGCGTGGCTTATCACATTTTTTACAGACAGAGGCAGGTGTCGCCTTTGGTTCCTTTGAACAACTCATACAGGACCACAGTCTGTTGGCTCTATATCGGCCGTTTGTTGATGATGGAACCTGGGAAAAAATAATAAATAAGCTTAAGTCAAATATTATTAGTGGTACCGGTAATATTCTTGGTTTTGTTTATGACAATCCATTTCGTACCATTGACTGGTACTGTCCTGCCTGTGTAAAAGAAGATATTAATCAATTCGGTTATGCCTATGCTCATCGCAGTCATCAACTCAAAGGTAACTATTTTTGCGCTAAACATCAAAAACTTATAGGCCCATTAACCAGAGGCAACACTGAAATTAACCAACACAATGGCCTCTTGATTCCACGCACTGACAACTGCTCTGTTTTTTCGATTCAAGACCATGATTATCCAGAACTAAGCAGTAGTGCCCATATACAGTTCAGCCAATGGGTAGAAGCCTGTTTTTCTAATCATGTAGAAAACACAGATTTTAATTGTCGCATTCAGGTTATAAATGACCAGCTTTTGAAATATTCTGGTAAAAGCAATAATGCCGGTGCTTCTGCGCTAAATAAACTATTGATTAAAAAGTATGGTGATTCATTTTTGAAATCAATCAATCAACCTCTAACGATAAGTGATTCTCAGTGGCCCTTTCTGTATCTTCATGGTTACGCCTATCACTCGCATCCAGTAACCAACATCCTAATCCTGAATGTTTTATTTAAAGACACTACTGAGTTGACTTCAATATTAAATTCAACAAAATCATATTCTATAATCCACAAAAAAAATTGTAACCATAAAGTAACCCCAAACATATCTTGGACTTACGGAATTATAAAAGACATTCTACGTGAAAAATCCCTAAAAAATATTGTAAAAAAACACCCTATTGGCCTACCTTCACTGACCGACCTGCTTAGGCTCATACCAACACTTCAAGAACGAAGAAAACGCTCACTTAGGAATATATTACGAAGAAAACATCGACGTATAGTTCTACAATATTTAGCTCAAAACCCAGACTCATCACGTAGGAGTCTATTCACTGAAATTCGAAGCACTTATAACTGGATTATTAAAAACGATGCTAGATGGTTCAATGAAAATTTACCAACACGAAAAAGTACTACGGCTAAAAGGTCTTATCCCAATATTTCACCTGATGATGCATTGTTAGCAGATAAAATAACAGAAATACATGCCCAGTTGACACAAAGAAAACAAACAAAGTTAATTACAATGGCGCTACTTATTAAAAAAATTGAAAGTGTATCAGGGAAAAAAGTTTATGATTATTCTCACCCTGAAACGTTTAAGATGATTCGTGAACACTATGAAAACCAAGTGGCATTTAAAAAACGCTTACTAGAGGATATTGCTTATTATGCTCGCCTGAACGATATAGATACATGTATCTCACTCACAACAAAATTACTTAAGAGAATTGAATTTGGCCAAAATATTATCAACGATATTTTAAAGACAGTAATAGATAATATTCCAAGAAACTCAACATTCCCAAATAATCAAACGTATTTACAAACTATTCATTTTGCACGAACATTAGAAAAAGTACATAATGATTCAGCAGAAGTTACATAAATGAAGTAGCCCCGTATTACAGATACAATATCTACCAGAACATGATTAATGCTAATTTCAGAAATGTGTTGCCAGCATTCTAGGAAATCTCATCGCAGACCGCAGTAAGAAATCCGCTATATGTGCTTGCTGTATGCATCTACCTAAATAGTGTGCTTGACAGATGAGGTCGTCGATTTTGTTCATCACTTTTGAGCCTATTAACAGAGTCACGGCACATATATGCTATATTTTTACCTAAATACGTGTATGTAGGAGATTACTATAATTTCAACATTACGCTTTCTCGTCTATATCTATAGTATCCATTAACCCATCAAGCAGAACTGCTTGTAAACCACTAGATTGATTTCGAAGATCATCATTCGTTAATTGCGTCTTTACCTGATCACGCTTTTTCTGCTTGTTTTTCTCCCTGGTATTTTTAGCTTTAAGCTTTGATCTCTCAGAAATTCTTTTTCGCTTTGTTGACATTTTTTCTATGTATATTTCACTTTCATCGGACGTAATTTCATCATACCCATCACTCTTCCCCCATTTTTTCCCATACTCACGCCATGGAATATCAGAAAAGTGTTTCAGTATTATTGGGTTCTGGGTGGAGAATCCGTTTGCAATCATCCTTAATTCATCAAATCCTTCTAGGTTAAATGCATCACTCAAATCCTGCTCTTGTAATTCACCACCTTCTGAATCAAATAACCGAATCCGTTGTGCAGCACGCCAAATTGTCATCGCGATACCTGGGATGCCACCAGATACAGCCCACAGTAAGTGGCACATTTTATCGTCATTTTTCGGATATTTTTCCAAAACATAATAGGATTTTATTCCTCGGTATATTGTCTTCCATTCATCATCACCCAAAGGGCTTGGATACGGATCTAAAATGACAGGTGCGATGGAATATAAACGCCGAACATCCTGACTAAATTTATTAATCCATTTAAAACCCAGCGGATTACCCATCAATATAACGGGGATACCTGCGTTTATTATTGAAAGCAAAAACAACTGCATAACTTTGCTTTGTGCAGACTCAATAATATTACGAACCTGAATCTCATCAATTATTAATATCCCTGTGAAATATACATGTAACAACCTGATCGTTTCCAAAGACTAAAGTTGTAAATCAGGCCACTGACTGAATAAAAGTCGTAGATCAGGT
>CAZKUH010000384.1:0-3110 GCA_964555895.1 uncultured Enterobacterales bacterium | reverse complement strand
AAAAATCAAAATGGAAAAATTTATTCTCTGGACATCGGGAGCCTACCAAATTCTAGAGGGGGACATCTTCGATTTGAATCAAATTTTTTTTAAAAAAGAATTTGAAGGCTGTAAAAGCTGGTATGACAGGGCAGCTATGGTCGCTTTGCCTGAAAATATTAGAGAGAAGTATGTTGCACTGATGATGGAAGTTTTCAGTCAAGGCCAAGGTTTGTTAATTAGCCTCCGACATAATTCTGGCTCAAGGCAAGGGCCACCTTTTTCGTTAGACTTTGATGCGGTCAAAAAACTATGGAAGGGCGCCAGATCGCTAAAATCCATTTGCTCACTCGAGCCACAGTCAGTAACCGATCAAGAGTTAGTAACAGGTAAAAAAACGCATAAATCAGCATCAGTTGTCTCCACCCCTAGTGCCGAAACGCCTAAGTTGACTGAATTAACTGAACAAGCCTATGAAATTTATTTATAGTTTACCCCTGTTAATATTACTCTCTCCTTTGCAGTTATTGGCACAAGAAAATGCAAATTTACCCAGTAACAAACCAAAATACGGCACTATCAAGCGATTGCCTGAAGCAATTTCCAATAATGCTGTGGCTGGTTTTGTAGATGATGGTGATTTTTTTCTGGCGAGTTTCAATGGCTTGACCGCTAGTAAAAAATGGCAAGACATCGTTCCTCATGCTTTTCTCTGGACAAAAAATAACAAAAGTTGGCTCAGGTTACCGGATGTTCCTGGCAAAATGGGTCGTCTGGCATCGACGGCAATTGCGCTGAATAATAAATTCTGGATAGCGGGTGGTTATACAGTCAACGAAGATGGTAGCGAAATATCCACGGCTGAAATTTTTTCTATCTCTAGCCCTTGGCGCAAATATCGCCAGGAAACCCGTATGCCTTTAGCTGTGGATGATTCGGTTTTACTCAGTTATAAGCAACAATATTTATTATTTGTCAGTGGTTGGCATGATGATGGAAACACTTCGAAAGTGCAGATTTATGATAGTAAAAATTTCCGCTGGTTCAATGCATCGGCTTTTCCTGGCGTGCCTGTTTTTGGCCACAGTGGTGCCATAGCTGGTAATAAAATTATTATTGTAGATGGCGTCGGCGTAGTTGGCAATGTTAATGGCAAACGACAATTTACCATTGTTCGACAGAGTTGGATAGGGACGCTGGATCCGAAAAATCCAAGCAATATTCGATGGGTCAAAATTAAAGATCATCCTGGTCCAGCGCGTTATCGGATGGCAGCTGTGGCTTTAAAAGCGCGCGGCCAAATTGTCTTCATTGGTGGCAGTCGAAATCCCTATAACTATAATGGCATTGGTTACAATAAACAGCCCAGTGTGCCTGAGGCGAATATTTTAATTTTTGATCTGAAAAAAAATTGCTGGCTGGATAGCGCCATCGCTGGTCCTAAAGTTATGGATCTTCGGGGGGCTGTACAACAAGCAAATAAAGTTTTCACCATTGGAGGGATGGACGAGCAACAAAAAGTATTAGACAGGGTTTTGTCTTTTGATTTAAATAAAATCCCAGCAGATTTGAATTGTTATTAGCTCGGTTCCAGCTGAGGAATTATGGCGGGAATAAAAAAACCACAGCGATCGTTTGCAACGGTTTGTTTTGGCAGGGTTCACCACTGGAAAGAAATCGTGCCTCGGACACGTTTCTTTCCAAACTGAAATTCTTGGCTATGGTGTCTCTTTTACATTGGTTAGATGGACATCCTCAAATTCATTGCCAGCATCTGGATCATTGAATACATCTAGGTCAAGTTCGCCTTCTGAGCGACCTACGATACAAGTGACTACTGAATCACCCGTGACATTGACAGCGGTTCGCACCATGTCGAGTAATCTGTCGATACCAATGATCATACCGATACCTTCAGCGGGTAAGCCAACCAAGGCTAGAACACTCGCCAAAGTTATTAAGCCAACGCCAGGAACGCCAGCCGTACCGACAGATGCCATGGTGGCTGCGAGTATGACGGTTAAATATTGGGTCATATCGAGAGGAATTTGATAAAACTGGGCGATGAATACGGTTGCAACCCCCTGCATAATAGCCGTTCCATCCATGTTGATGGTCGCACCCAACGGTAAGGTGAATGAAGCGGTGGTAGAGGCCACGCCAAGTCGCTTGGTGACGACTTCCATGGTTACCGGTAAGGTTGCATTACTACTGGCGGTTGAAAATGCAAATAACTGGGCAGGTCGCATTTTTTTGAGGAAAGTAATGGGATTTACCCGTGCCAGTAATTTAAGTAACACAGGATAAACAACGAGGCCGTGGATAAACAACACACCGATAACAACAGCAAAGTACCAACCCAATTGGACGAAAACGTCAACACCTAAACGACTGGTGAGTTTGGCGATGAGCGCAAACACTCCGTAGGGAGCCAGTTCCATTAATAAGGTCACCAGCCGCATAATAATCTCATTGATGTCGTTAAAAAACTGTACGGTACGTTTCCCTGCTTTACCCGGTGTTAACGCAATGGCAATGCCAAACAACAACGCAAAGACAATAATTTGCAACATTTTTGTATCTGCCATGGCTTCAACAGGGTTTTCTGGCACGATATCAATCAATGTCTGCACTAAAGTTGGTGAAGCTTTGAGCTCATAAGCATGGGCTGTGACGGTTGCACCAACACCGGGCTCAATGATTATGGCGGCGAAAATAGCAAGGGCGATGGCAATGGCCGTGGTGGTTAAATAAAATAAAATGGTTTTCAGACCCACTCGGCCAAGTTTGGATGGATCGGCTAGATTACAGGTGCCGCAGACCAAGCTGATGAATACCAGCGGTACCACCAACATTTTTAAGGAGCGAATAAACCAGGTGCCGATAACTTCCAGGAAGCCAGTTGTAAGATAGTTATCGTAAAAAGTAACGGGATAGAGCGGGTCATTGATATTGGTCGTCAGGTTGAATAGCCGAGCGATCAGGCCAAAAACAAGCCCTGCGGCCATCCCGATAAGTATTTTGGCACTAATACTGAGTTTTTTATCTGATTTGTTGCTCATAGGTGTTTTTCTTGTTTCTAACCTTTTCGTTCTTAAATTCTTTCTTGAACCTTTCAAACTCAACTTCAT
>CAZKUH010000383.1:0-3120 GCA_964555895.1 uncultured Enterobacterales bacterium | reverse complement strand
ATCCTTTGGGTAATCATCCAATAGATTTGAGGAAGACGAATATGGACAATATGAAGAAAGCTATGGTTATTTTTGAACCAGGGCAGAGTCACCAACCCGCCTTGATAAGGGCGCGTCGATTTGCGCACCAGTTCTCTGTTGAATTACTCATCGTTGCCATTGTTTATGATAAATCTTGCGAGGTAGACTCTCTTTTTGATGACATTTTCAAGGAACAGTTTAAAGCAAGTACAATCCAGCAAGTGGAATATAGACTTTCAGAGTTGGTCGCAGGCTTAGAGAAAGAAAATATTTCGGCCAGATCACTCACCTTATGGCATGCAGATACGCTAAAGGCTATCAACAAAACTGTGGTAGAAGAAGAGATGGAGATAGTGATTAAATCCACCAGCCCTCATCATCGTTATAAAGATTTGGTTTTCACACCTACAGACTGGAATATATTAAGACATTGTCCTGTTCCGGTGCTGATGGTCAAGGATAAGGATTGGTTAACACGGGGGGTTATAGTTGTTGCTGTCGATTCTTCCTCAGAAGATGTTTCACACCAAATCTTAAACCAGAATTTATTAAGACATGCATCTTATATTGCTAAATCAGTTAAGCGGGATTTACATGTTATCCATGTTTATCCTTTTCCAGTGTTGGAGATACCGATAGAGTTTTCAGCAGTCAATTTCGAAGAAGTACAAAAAAATACTGAACTCATGCATCGAAAAAAAGCGCAAGCGCTATTGTCACTGTGTAACATTCCAGATGAAAATTTACATATCGTTGCGGGTATTGCAGACGAAGCTATCGTTGAAACGGTAGCTTCGCTGGATGCGCACTTACTCATTATGGGAACCATTGGCCGGTCGGGTATTAAGGCAGCTATTTTAGGTAATACAGCAGAGCATACATTGGATCGGGTGGCCTGTGATGTGTTGACATTTAAACCGGCACAATATGTGGATTTTCTGCTACAAAATCACGTAATGGAAAATTGAAAATAAATGATCAAAAAAATCAAAATGAGTAAAGTAAAAAAAGCACCATCTATTGATATTGACATTGATTCCAACAAATGGATGGAGCCTCTTTTTGCCGGACCTTATGGTGAAAATAATATTCTTTTTGAGCAGATTATATTAGAACATTTTAGAGAACATTTCTACTGGAGAAGAAATTTCCATCCTACAGATTTACCTGCTATTGATACCACCTCAGAATATAATAAAGATTATCAGAAGACCACTTCTCGGATGAAAAGAGAACTGCATAAGTTGTCAGCTAAATTAAAAAAATCTGTACCATTTTTTCACCCTCGGTATGTCGGGCATATGGCTTCGGATTTATTTTTGCCCGGTTTAATCGCACAGATGATGGCTACACTTTACAATCCCAATAATGTTTCAAATGAAGTTGGCTCTGAAACTATCGATATGGAATTGAAAGTCGGTATTCAATTTGCCGAATTATTTGGATTCAATACCAATAAAGAGCAATATCCATGTGCTTGGGGACATTTAACCTCAGGAGGGACTGTCGCCAATATTGAGGCTTTGTGGAATTTGAGAAGTGGACGTTTTATCGGTTTTGCCCTGGCACACGCTTGTCAAGAGCTAAATATTAAATTGAAAAAAATAGTAGGTTCACAAAAAAATTTAGAGAGTATGAATGATTGGGAGTTATTCAATGTACCGCTGGATTTTTCTTTGAGTTACTGGCAACAGTATATTAATATTGCAAAAGAAAGAAAGGACGAAATATTATTTGAAGAAACCCTCAATAAATATCGACCAGAAACCTTAGGTCTTGTTACTTTTTCTCAAAGATATTGGACTATCAAATCACCGATTGTGTTGGTTCCTTCAACGGCACATTATTCGTGGAAGAAAGCGGCCCAGATACTAGGGCTGGGAACCGAGCAGATGGTTAAAGTGCCGGTTGACAGACATATGAGAATGGATTTCAAAGCACTGGAGCGAATTTTGCAACAAGCTTTGGTAAAACAAATGCCTATCTTGACTTTGGTTTCGGTACTGGGTACCACTGAATTTGGTACTATTGATCCGGTACATAAGCTGATTGAATTGCAACAACAATTTACTGAGAAAGGTCTATATTTCCCCATCCATGTTGACGCTGCTTGGGGAGGGTATTTTGCTACTTTATTCAGAAAGAAAAATGGAGAAAATTTAACTTATGAGGAAGCGAAAAAACCTTTTAAGTTTTTCCCTGGGAAAGCGACCTATGCAGCTATCACCAGTCTGGACAAGGTGGACTCTATTACAGTAGATCCCCATAAAATGGGTTATTTACCTTTTGGTGTTGGCGGCGTTATTTTTAGAAATAAATTACTTTGTCAAACACAAGATCAAAAGGCAGCCTATGTTTTTGATAATAGACATGCAGAAAAATCCTTCCAGGATTTAGGACAATTTATACTGGAAGGATCAAAACCTGGAGCAACGGCAGCCGCCGTTTACGTTAGCCAAAAAGTGACTCCATTACATCACCAAGCGATGGGTCGAATCGTTGCCACTTCGATAAAAAATGCCGAATTTTTTACTGAGAGCTTTCCTGAGTTTAAAGCAAGAATAAGTTCATATGCACAGGTAGTGATGCCAGTCGAACCTGATACAAATCTGGTGACTTTAGCAATCAATCCTCATGGCAATCATTCCCTGGAAATAGCCAATCAATTCACTCGTGCTATTTATCAATACCTGAAAGTTGATCCTGAAAGGCCTGTTCAAACAGCAGAATTTTTGGGCTCAAGCACTAAACTTTTTCGTAAAAATTTAACCAGGGCAGAAGCTTCCAGACTTGCCATGGAATTATCTATAGAAAGTAAAACCTTTGTTGAAAAAATTGCAGATAATAAATTGCAAGCAGATTTCATTTTTGCATTACGGCACACTTTGATGAATCCCTGGTTGATGCAGAAACAAAAAGGAAAAAATTATATTGAACAATATCTGGATTATCTTGAATTGATAATAAAAGAAGTTTTACTTACCGCACCATTTGAATCTTTGGCGATAAAAAATGAACAAAAAAAGTAACGAAGGTTTATTCGTGGTGACAATTCACGCCGGCAATATCTGCCAGCGAATCTCTTTGAAGGATGAAAAT
>CAZKUH010000382.1:0-3126 GCA_964555895.1 uncultured Enterobacterales bacterium | reverse complement strand
CCTCAATTTCGTTAGGATAAACGTTAAAGCCGGAAACTAGAATCATGTCTTTTTTACGATCAACCAATCGTACAAAACCCTCGTTATCAATCACCGCAATATCACCGGTTTTAAACCAACCGTCGACAATAGATTCGGCAGTTGCATCAGGTCTATGCCAATATCCTTTCATCACTTGTGGCCCTTTGATACAAAGTTCACCACGTTCCCCAACAGGCATCTCCTCTCCTTCATCATTAATGAATTTAACTTCTGTTGAAGGAATAGGTAATCCAATAGTGCCATTAAACTGGGTAAGGTTCATAGGATTGACGCAGGCGGCTGGAGACGTCTCTGTCAACCCGTAAGCCTCCAGCAATGGCTTGCCAGTTACCTCCTGCCAAGTTTCAGCAACGGGCCTTTGCACCGCCATACCACCACCTAAAGTCATTTTTAACGGACTGAAATCCAGATGCTCAAACCCAGCGGTGTTTAAAAGTCCGTTAAAGAGCGTATTCACCCCAGTAATAGCCGTGAAGGGATATTTTGATAATTCTTTCACAAAACCAGGCATATCTCTAGGGTTGGTAATCAATACATTATGTCCACCCAGATAGAGAAAAACCATACAGTTGGCAGTAAGGGCAAAGATATGATAAAGCGGTAATGCAGTGATAACAATTTCTTCACCCTTGCGCATTATGTTGGACAACCAGATATCTGTCTGCAACATATTGGCGACGATATTTCTATGGGTTAATTCAGCACCCTTTGCAACCCCAGTGGTACCACCGGTATATTGTAAAAAAGCGGTATCTTCACCTTTGACATCTACTGCGGTAAAACTAAATCGACTACCTTTGAGAAGTGCGGCCTTAAAAGAATCCCGTCCAGTTAAATTAAAAGGTTTAACCATTTTTTTAATACGCTTCACCGCAAAATTAATCAATTGACTCTTAGGAAAAGAGAGTAAATCTCCGAGTTGGGTGGTAATAACTTGTTTTACATGGGTTTCTTCGATAATTTCTTCAAGTGTTGCCGCGAAATTCTCAATGATAACAATGGTTGAGGTTCCTGAATCATTTAATTGATGGCGTAATTCTCTGGCGGTATAAAGTGGATTGACATTTACTGCAATCATCCCCGCTCTTAAAATACCGAACAGGGCAATGGGGTATTGCAGCAGATTTGGCATCATCAACGCCACCCGACTGCCTCTTTCTAACTGGAGTACATTCTGCAAATAAGATGCAAATTGTGCTGATAGTTCATCAAGCTGAGTGAAAGTTATTGTTTTCCCCATGTTGCTAAATGCCGGTTTTGGTCCGTACGCTTTGACACTGTTTTGGAAAACTTCAACCAGAGATTTGAATGAATCCGGATTGATTTCATCAGCAATACCTTTAGGATAACTTTTAAGCCATATTTTTTTCATTAAGTATTCCAATGTTGATCATTAATTAAATGTAAGACAATCTACCCTAAACTAGGCAAAGTATCAAAATGAAATCAGGAAAAAGACCTGTCTAGGGCAAATTTTGGCATAGATGAGATCCTTCAACTAAACTAAAAGCATTCTTTATAAGCTTTAACATCATCTCAAATCAGGAGCGTTCATTGTTTGACGTCAGCATAGCCGATCTTTCCATCATTTTGGTTGAACCTTCCACCACCCAAAGAAACCTGATTATTAATAGCCTTGATACTGCTGGAATTCAGGAAATTGAAGCGGTACAAACCGGTGAGGTGGCCCTTCAAAGAATTGCTGCAAGTCACCCTGATCTGGTGATTAGCGCAATGTATCTGGAAGATATGACTGGGACGGAACTGGTGATAGAGATGCGAAATAATAGCAACATCAAAGATATCCCCTTCATGCTCATTTCAAGTGAAAAAAGATTTAAAATGCTCGATCCTATTCGTCAGGCAGGTGTCGTGGCTATCTTGCCCAAGCCTTTCCTTCATAGCGATCTTCAACGGGCTTTGGCATCGACGCTGGATTTTGTCAAACCGGAAGAACTAGCATTGAATAATATTGATATATCTCAACTTAAAGTGATGGTAGTTGATGATTCGCGCATGGCCAGACGTCATATTCAACGCGTCCTTACGGATATGGGTATCGTTAATATCACTACTGCAGAAAACGGCAAAAAAGCGGTTATTTTATTTGATCAATCCCCTTATGATCTCATTGTCACCGACTTGAACATGCCAGAAATGGACGGTAAGGAACTGGTTGAATATATTCGCCAGAAATCAGCACGCCCGGACACACCGGTAATGATGGTTACGAGTGAAGACAATAGTGCACGTTTAACCAATGTGGAACAGTCCGGAGTTTCCGCAATCTGCGATAAACCTTTTGAACCGGCCGATGTGCGAAGTACCCTGATGCGGGTATTGCAAAACCCTACCCCGAGTTGAGGTGATTTAAATTTTTCTTTGCTTAAATGGTTGCAAAAAACTATCAATCTTTGTGGCTACCTCGGTAACCGTTTCCATATGTAAATGATGAGAACCTGGTAAATAAACCGTGGTTAAATCGTTGATCAATGATTGTCTGGATGCCACCAATTTGTGAATCCCTTTATAGCCCCTGTCTCCTTCAATGTATAATGTCGGACACCTGATACCTTGCAGGAACAAGCGAATTTGCGCTTCAGACATTCTCAGTGCTGAAGGCCACCTCAAGCGTCTATCGGTCTTCCAAACATAGCCTTTGGCTGTTTTTTTCAGATTGCGTTCAACCAAAGGCCGCATCAGTTGGTGGTCGAGCTTGCCAATTTCGACCCTAGCATCAAGGGCGGCCTCAATACTGGGATAACAGGTTAATGCTGTGTTATTTTTCAATCGGCGCGTGATATGTTTACGCAACTGCTCCACTGCCGTTATGCTGTCATCAAAAATTGGCCCCAGGGCTTCAATGCTGATAAAGGCCGTTACCTGCTCAGGAAAGCTGGCGGCAATAAGGCTGCCTATGGCTGCCCCCATGGAATGTCCCAGAATAATAAAACGTGGCCATTTCATCTGCTGACAAAAAGCCATCACATCTGCCACACCATCAATGAAATGATAATTTTCACCTTTCGCTCTCACCAACTTTTAAGGTATTGGTGAAAATAAATTCGCCGGGTACAGATATAC
>CAZKUH010000381.1:0-3135 GCA_964555895.1 uncultured Enterobacterales bacterium | reverse complement strand
AATCGTGTTTTTGCAAAATGCACGTCATCCGGCTTAATGGCGCGAGTGATTTTTTGCAACAAAATACTACCATCTTCCTCAAACTCAATGGGTTGAGGTTGTATCGATCCCAACACTGCCGCACCACCCGCTTCATATTTATAGGTATGTGCCTGTTGCCCCACTATGTATTCATCTCCCCGCTGGCAATGACACAAAAGCGCAATTAAGTTTGATTGTGTCCCGGAGGGTACAAATAAAGCGGCTGGTTTACCTGCCATTTTTGCAGCCAGGTTTTGTAGTTCATTTACACTGGGATCATCACCAAATACATCGTCACCAACTTCTGCTTGTGCCATGACTTGACGCATTTTCTTATCCGGTTGTGTCACGGTATCTGATCTAAAATCTATCATTTGACTACCCAAAGTGTTCCTATTGTTTCTTTCAAGGTTTAACATTTGTTCTCTTACCTCAAACATTAAAGGCTCATAAGCTACTAACTAAAATGTGGCTTCTTGTTTTTACTCAAGCCTATAAGATACCACCGAATCCCTCACTTTTAATAATTATAATATCATTAAAATTTTATCCTTGCTGATTGTTAACTATTGCATGTTGTTCTTCTGGTAAAACGCTATAATGCGCCTAATTTTATTACTCTACACGGTACTTCTTCTCCATGTCTCTGATTGTTTCTCGCATTGCTAGCGAATTAAAAGTCAAACAACAGCAAGTCTCTGCAACTATTGCACTGATGGACGATGGTTGCACCGTCCCGTTTATTGCCCGTTACAGAAAAGAAATAACCGGCGGACTTGACGACACGCAATTGCGTTTATTAGACGAACGCTTGCATTATCTTCGGGAACTCGAGGATCGGCGGCAAGTAATTCTCAAAAGTATTTCGGAACAAAATAAATTAAGCCCGGAACTAAACCGCCAAATCATGGCTGCGGAAAACAAGACTTCTCTCGAGGATTTATACCTTCCGTATAAACCTAAGCGAACAACTAAAGGACAAATTGCCCAAAAAGCGGGCTTAACCCCATTGGCTGATCAGTTACTCAATGATCCCGACACTGATCCGCAGTCATGTGCGATAGGTTTTATTAATACTGAGGCTAATATTTTAACGCCAAAAGATGCCCTTGACGGCGCCCGTTACATCTTGATGGAGCGTTTTGCAGAAAATGCAGCCTTATTGGCAACCTTACGGCACTTCTTATGGAAAAACGCATTAATTGTTGCCAGGGTTGTTAAAGAGAAAGCACGGGAAGGTGTTAAATTTACCGATTATTTTGATTTTTCTGAAGCGCTTAATAAAATTCCATCTCATCGCTCGCTCGCGCTTTTCCGTGGTCGGAACGAAGGTTTCTTGCACTTGTCCATGGTTTCTACGATTGATGAACACAATAATGACCTGTTAAATTCTCCCTGTATCGACATGATCTCCAGACATTTTGAGATTAAGCAACAAACCCGTCCCGCTGATGATTGGCTCGCTCAGGTGGTTCTTTGGACTTGGCGCGTTAAATTACAACGACACATGGAAACAGAACTTTTTGGTAAACTTCGCCAACAAGCTGAAACAGATGCCATAAAAGTTTTTGCGCACAACCTGCACGATCTGCTTATGACCGCGCCAGCCGGAAAGAAAGTCACCATGGGCCTGGATCCTGGTCTGCGTACCGGCGTTAAAGTTGTTATCGTCGATGATACCGGTAAACTCTTGCATAGTTGCACTATCTTTCCTCATGTTCCACAAAAAGCCTGGGCCCCCTCATTAGCAAAACTCAAAGCCCTCTGTGAGACATATCCGGTAAATTTGATCAGCATCGGCAATGGCACTGGCTCCCGGGAAACCGACAAGCTGGTAATTGAATTACTCCAACTTTTTTCAGCAAGAAAGATCGATAAGCTGGTGGTAAGTGAAGCAGGGGCCTCGGTATATTCTGCCAGCGAATTGGCGGCGAAAGAATTCCCCGATCTTGATGTCTCTTATCGCGGCGCTGTTTCAATCGCTCGACGGTTACAGGATCCACTGGCAGAGCTGGTGAAAATTGATCCAAAATCTATCGGTGTTGGCCAATATCAACATGATGTGAGCCAGGTTAAATTAGCCAAAAGTCTTGATGCTGTCGTCGAAGATTGTGTGAATACCGTCGGCGTCGACCTCAATACTGCTTCAGAAGCCTTGTTAACACGAGTTTCTGGTTTTAATCGTGCCTTGGCAAAATCTTTAGTTGAGTATCGCGATTGTTATGGCCGCTTTAACAATCGCGACCAGCTCCTTTGTATTCCAAGATTAGGGCCCAAAGTCTTTCAACAGGCGGCTGGTTTTTTAAAAATTTACGATGCCAAGAACCCCTTGGACGCTTCCTCAGTACACCCTGAGACCTATCCTCTAGTAGAAAAAATAACACAATTACAACAGATTCCGCTGACAACTCTTATGGGGAATCGCAGCTTGCTTCAAAAACTTGATAGCCGGCTTTTTGTAGACGATCGCTTCGGATTGCCTACTTTTAACCATGTTTTACGCGAACTTGAGAAACCCGGCAGAGATCCTCGTCCTGCTTTCAAGACCGCTAAGTTTAAAGATGGCGTGGAAACCTTGCACGATCTTAAGCCTGGTATGTCGCTTGAGGGCGTCGTCACAAATGTCACTACTTTTGGTGCTTTTGTAGATATCGGCGTTCACCAGGATGGGCTGATCCACATTTCGATGATGGCTGACAAGTTTATTGCTGATCCGAGAGAAGTGGTAAAAGCGGGAGATATCATCAAAGTTACCGTGATGGAAATTGATGTACCCAGAAAACGTATCGGCCTGAGCATGAAAACGGTGAGCCAAACGGTGGGATCAGCACTTCAAAAGCCCAAAGAGAACACAAAATCAGCCACAAAAAGCAATTATTCTGACAGAAGTTTAAACAAACCACACAAATCTGGCCAAACACCATCGGCTTTTGCAGCGGCTTTAAACGCTGCTTTTAATAAATAAACAGGCGTATCTATCTGATATAATTATTTATTTTCAATCAGGCACAAATACACGTTTATTTTTATTAAAAAATAAACAAATTAATGCTTGCACTAAAAGTAGGGAATTGATATAACTTTGCTGCGCTAGCAAATACAAGAAGCTCATCG
>CAZKUH010000380.1:0-3140 GCA_964555895.1 uncultured Enterobacterales bacterium | reverse complement strand
AGATGAAATAATGAAAAAAATGAGTATTTTGGTTAAGTTATGCATGGGCTAAATCCTGATGGGTTTTTCATTTAATTGTTATTGAGATTATTGATTCTAGGATTATACCTATTTATAAACGCTAAACAAATAGTAGTTGTTAACTTGATAAAAGTTAAGCCCTTAAAAATATCTGTAAAATTAATGTAACAAAAGTAAAAATACACACTACACTTAGCCTAAGGAAGATCCGCTAAGCTATAGAATTAATTGAACATAATGGGTCTTATTAGAGAGGAATCGGTGAGTTTTAGAAAACTGTTCTTGAAAAATAAAGTCGCTAAGATAGCTGAAATTGGTCTGGTGATCGGTGAGCAGGGTATCAGTATTGCTTTTATTTCCGATCCTGAGACAAACAAATTAACCTGTGATTATTTCAAACGAGACCAGCTTACTGACGTCTACGACTGGGTTGTTGATAATAAATTACTCGGTAAGACGGTACATGCCGTGTTGAATTGTAAGCAATATCATCTCTATCAGGTGGAACCGCCATCGGTACCAAAGGAAGAACTCAACCAAGCGCTTTTATACAATTTAAGAGATCGGTTGGATTATCCCGTACATGAAGCCCAAATTGATAGCTTTATTATGCCGGATGACACGTCTCGTGGTGGACGCACTAAAGTCAATGTCGTCGCAGCACATTTACCTTTGTTGAAAAATAAAATCGAATTGATTCATAAAGTTGGTTTGCAACCCGGTATCATTGATATCCCCGAAATGGCTTTTAAACATTTACTGCAGAGTAACGCCAGTATGCAAAAAGGCATCTGTTTGGTCAGTTACCATGAGCAATTTGTGACGCTGATGATTTATCGACAAAATCATTTGTACCTGTCGAGAAATATCAATATTCCATCGTGGCGTGCCTGTCTGGAAGTAAATAGTGATTCAGCCAGTGAAAATCTGGTTCTGGAAATTCAGCGCACCCTGGATTATTATCAAAGCCAATTGGGTCAGCCTCCCGTTGCCGAGATAATTATTCCCGATTGGTCTGAACCCCTGCAGCCCTTGATTGAATATCTCGGCGATAATCTTACCTCACCAGTAATACGCCTAAATAATGCAGACATCGTAAAAGAAAACTACGACATGACGGCTCTACGGCAGCTTTCGTTGGCAAAAGCGGCAATTGTGAGTGGGGGTATAAATGCAACAAGTTAATTTATATCGAGGCCAGCTATTACCTGTCCCAGAAAGTTTACCCATACAAAATCTAGTTATCGCGACGCTGGCTGGTTTAATTCTCAGTGCCGGGTTATGGTTAACACAATGGAGCAGTTTAAACAGCCTTAAAAACGTTGCCTTGAAACAGCAGCAACAACAACAACAGATGGCGGATCAGCTTAAAGAATTACAAGCATTAATACCCACGGCAGATATAGAAGCTCGGGCTACGGCAAGTATCCAAAAACTACAAAATCAACTACAACAAAGAAAACAAACTTCGGAATTAATCAAATCCCTGAATGAAACAAAGGGCAAAGGATTCTCGGCAATTTTTAAAGATTTAACCCAAGTCAAAAATAAAGACTTATGGCTAACACGTATTTTTATAAAAGATCACAACATTAATCTTGAAGGTAAAACTTTTGAATCTGCCTCGGTTGCCAATATGGTGGTTCAATTACAGCGTTTGCCACACACATCATCAATAAAATTAAAAGAAGTAAGCATTAAGCGTAAAAGAGCGCAGGACAAAATCGCCAGTTTTTATTTATATTCAGATGCGGAGGCCGTCAGCAATGGTCTTTAAAAAATACTGGCAAAAACTGAACAAACGAGAAAAAATATTATTTTTAATCGTTATACCCGTAGTAATTATTGCGCTGGTCCAAATCGTGTTGCTAAATCCTTTAGATGATGAAAAAAAACAAATACAAATGCAAATGCAAAACAATTCAACAGCCATAGACAAAATTACTGAACAAATAGCGGCTACACAAGCCCAACTGGCAATAAATTCAGTCGTGAAATTAGCCAGTCAACAGAAAGAACTCAAACAGCAAATAGTCGCGCAAAAAAAATTATTATCCTCTCTGATGGGCAAATTAGTACCACCACAAATAATGGCGTCTGTAATCGAAAAAATGCTTAAAAGACGCGGGCATCTGAAACTGGTTTTATTGGAAAATCTTCCGGCTGTTGGCTTCCCGGAAACAGAGGAAGTCGATCCAGCCACCAATAAAAAGAAAAAGCCCATCATATTTCGCCACCCCCTGCAGCTTAAATTTGAAGGTAAATTTTTCGAAGTTATAAAATACCTATCTGATCTGGAAAAAAGTGGTTATGGTTTTTACTGGGATGCCATTGATTATCAGGTGGAAAAATATCCAAATGCCAGCATTATTCTTGAGCTGTCTACGCTCGGAACAGAGGAGCAATGGATGGGGGCTGAAAATAATGAACAGTAAGATAATATTGGTTTTTATAAGCATTATTTTCTTAAGTGGATTCAGTGAAAGAGACCCGACCAAACCGCCAGGTCAAAATAGTTACACACCTTCGGTTGTTGTTAAAAATAAAGCTTTAAGGCTACAAGGATTGATTTATGGGGATATTTCTTGGGTGGTAATAAATAACACAGTGATAAAGGAAGGACAAACTAGGCATGGCATTAAAGTTATTCGCATAAAAGCAAATAAAGTATTGCTCATGCACAACAATAAAAAACAATGGTTGAATTGGCAAACAACCAATATTCGAAAATCAATAACTAAGAGTTTGAAACAATGAAAAAGTTATTTTTAAACCGTTGGTTAGTTTTAGCTGTAGCATTTACGCTAACATCTTGTCAGACTATATCCTCTTCTGAAAAAAACAGAGCCATTGATGAAGTTTTAGGGCAAGCAGAAAAGCAATCCGCTGAACATCCTGTCGTCGATGAAAATGATGTAATGCAGGATTTATTACCACCGGCTGAACTTAATCTATCAGCGCAACAGGAAGTAAAATTTAATATCAATGTAAAACGGGTTCAGGCAGAAAAATTCTTTTTCGGACTGATCGCAGACACTGCTTATAATATGGTTTTATCTCCCGGAGTTTCTGGAAAAATATCATTAAATTTAAAAAATGTTTCTATCAAACAGGTGATG
>CAZKUH010000379.1:0-3144 GCA_964555895.1 uncultured Enterobacterales bacterium | reverse complement strand
TATGTACGCTTCTTCTCTTGCTGAAATCCTGCATTTTGAATGATTATGGGTATATTCGGGGTTAGTGTCTAATTCCATTTCGAGAATACCTCTGGGTATATGAATAGCACCGGTGACATGCCCGGCTTCATATTCCTCAGCTTCCCTTACATCTATCAGAACACATGAAGGGTTTGCTTGACGATGGTATTCATCTGCAGAAATTTCAGCAACCAGCGATCTTGCTTCTGCTATCATTTGTACGAATGTCATTGCCATATCAATTTTCCTGCTCTGCCAGCTCACAATAGTGATGATAAAAAAGCGCAATTATCTGTGATGCCAATCCTGGCTTTAAAGAATAGTAAATAGTCTGGGCATCCCGTCGGGTATCAACGAGTTCATCCTGACGTAATCTAGCTAGATGTTGCGATAAAGCCGATTGGCTGAGGTCTAACTGATTATTTAACATACTGACTGACATCTCACCACGCGCCAAGTTACATAAAATCATCAATCTTTGCTTATTCGCCAACGCTTTTAACAGAGAAGCGGCTTTCTCCGCATTTTCTTTGATCAATTCAATATCATGCTCGTCCAAAACGATGGCCTTTTCATCTTTCATTGCTATTGATGACTCCAAAAATACTGCTGGCACTAAACATTAGATTATGCTAATGTTATATATAAGTAATATACTATAGTTTATTTTTTTATGTTTGTGGAGGTTTATTTATGAATGTTAATCGTGCGATAAGAATCATTGCTGGTTTGTTTGTCGTTATCAGTCTGGCATTAGGTTACTGGGTAAGCCCATATTATTATCTGTTTACCGCCTTTGTGGGGCTGAATTTGTTTCAATCCGGACTCACCAATTGGTGTCTGATGGAAAAAATATTGCGTAAATCCGGGATGAAAGACTAATTTGTAAAACTGGCAACACTAATTTGCTGAACGGGCAAGGACGCCGGTTGCCTTGCCTTTTTTATTATTTGTGTCATTTGTACTTCAAGATAACGCTTAGCAGGGTTAACGCCGACAATTAAAGTATTAATGATACAACCTGCCAAATTTGCATTCTCACTGACGAGATTAACTTTATGGTAATTTTCGGTATGCCCCCAATAACCAAAACGACCATCATTCAACGTTTCAAAATCGGATTCAAGCAAAACTTCAGTGTGAGTATTTAACATATTTTGGAGTTGTTGATATTTTAATTGCGCCGCGAGTTGATGAAGTTGTTTGGAGCGTGCTTTTTTGGTCATGCTGTCTATTGCACCTGGTAGCCGGGCAGCTTTTGTTCCTTCCCTGGCTGAAAAACTAAAAATATGAATATGACCAAAGGGAATTTGTTGAACATATGTCAAGGTTTCCAGCCATTCATCATTATTTTCACCTGGAAATCCAACAATAATATCCGTTGTAATATTAAAATTTGCTATTTTTGCTCGGGCTTTGTTTACCAATTGCTGAAACGCTTCGGTACGACACCTTCGAGACATTTTTTTTAATATTGCATTACAACCACTTTGCAAAGGCAAGTGCATATGTGGCATCAATCTTGGATTCTCAAACAATTCAAAAAAGTTTTCGGGCAAATCCCAAGGCTCTACAGAGGCAAATCGAATTCTAGGTATCGACGTTTGTTTTAAAATAGTATCAACCAGTTCATAAAGACTGGAATCAATATCACTCCCATAACCACCAACGTGAACGCCTGTTAGCACAATCTCAAAGATCCCACTTTTATAGAGTTGATTTATCTCAGCGACCAATTCCTCCAAAGCACGACTTTTTTCATCGCCTCTGGCGATAGTGACAATGCAATAGGTGCATCGATATCGACAACCGTCTTGTACTTTGATAAAAGCTCGATCACGGTTTTTAGAAAATAATGGTGACTCTCCCGGCTCGCTGGCCTGAATTGTTGTAGTCGGCAGAGACAGTTCTTCGACGACACGTTTTACCAGTTGCTCTTTATCTTTATTACCAATGACAAGATCAACACCTAATATCCCAGCAACGGTTGCTGTTTCTAGAGAAGCATAACAACCCGTGACAACTAATTTTGCCTGTGGAGATTTTTTGTGTAGTTTTCGGATGTTCTGACGTGATTTTCGAGCGGCTTCACCGGTTACTGCACAAGTGTTAAACACAATTAAATCTGATTTTTCCAGATCACGAGTGACCTGGATACCTTGTTGCAAAAATTCAGCACGCCATTGTTGTAATTCAGCCTCATTTAAGCGACAACCCAAAAAGTCCAGATAAACATTCATAATGACAATATCAACACCTCAATAACCACAGCATTGTTCACCATTCACTTCACCAACGCCTCATCAACATCCACGCCTAACCATTTTGAAAATAATTTTTTCTGGTTTTCATCCATTGCACTATTAATGGTCAAAGAAGGTTTGCCTGTTGGAATAGCAGTGAGTTTAATCGAAGTTTGCAGTAACTCATCATTGTGGAAATAACTGATAGATACTTTTGCATCAATTTTCATCGCGTCAAGTAATGCCTTAAAATCGTTATAGGTTACTCGTAACCCATTGATCGCAACCAGTACATCTCCAGCTGTTAAATTAGCTTTCCAGGCAGGGGAATTCTTCAATACCTGGGCAATGATAGTTTTATTTTTTTTAAGTTTTATCCCCGAAAACGGTTTTTGTTCAGAAGCTGACAATGTTTTCCCATCGTCAATATATTCGAAATTCAAGCCCACATATTTTAACATTTCTGTCAGGGGTAACGCTGCTGTATGGCGAACATATTGTTGCCATTTTTGCTGGGCCTTCTTAAATCCTGCATCCGTCAATATCTGCACCATGTCTCTTTCTGAATAACCCTTGATATTAGCTGGGAACTGTTGAAATAATTGCCGATGAATATCTTGTATCGAGTGCGCGCCATCTGTTTGCTTAATCAAGTTCAAATCAAGCCATAAAGAGAGCATTTTTCCTTTAGAATAAATATTAACTGCACCATTGATAGCGCGATCTCCTTTTAAAGAAATCCACTGATTAAAACTGGCATCAGCTGCAGACATGCTATTTCTTCCCGGTTTATTTTGATAGCTATCAATATCTTTTGCCAGGCGTTTTAAAAATTCTTTCTGTGTCATCAACTTAGCCTGTACCAGAAACATATCTGCGA
>CAZKUH010000378.1:0-3145 GCA_964555895.1 uncultured Enterobacterales bacterium | reverse complement strand
TACCGGGAGAAAGAGCAGAAAAAATGTATTGCTGGACATTCGTCCTTTTCTTAAAAGAAGAAATATAAAATTTGTTAATGACGTGGTGGTAGATATTCAAGATGGTGGCAGAATGGTTGTCACCAAAAACGGTCGTTATGAAAATGATGCCTTGTTTCTGGGCATTGGTCCGACCTTTTTAGAAGATGATATTCCAGGGACTCGAGAGTATACCTTCTCTCCTTGTCATGGCCCGGATAGTATGGATGAATTTGTTGCTAAATTGCAGGCATTATCGTCAGGTATTATTTATATCGGATTTAAAATCAATAAACAGGATGGATTTGTGGCGGGTCGTGCAGGTCAAATATATGAATGTGCCTGTCTATTGGATTTTTCCTTAAAGGAAAAAGGCATACGTGAAAATTTTGAAATTCATTTCTTTTCTCCAAATAGAAAGCCAGGAGAGCAGGGTGCAATTACAGACAGGTTAAATGAGCGTGGGATTATTTTGCATTATGGTTACCAACCAGCAGAATTTATCGAAGGGGGCATGAAAGATGAAGATGGCACTATCCGAAAAGCGGATTTAGTGCTTTATTCTTCTGGAATAACTGGCGCCAATTGGTTGAAAAAAACTTGCATCGCTGTTTCACCCGGTGGTCATATAGATGTCGATAGATATGGACAGGTTAAAGGTTTGAAAAATGTTTTTGCGGCCGGCGATTGTGCCAGCCATGAAAATCCTCCGGCCTGGGTTCCGCATCAAGCGCATATGGCACAACTTCGATCACAAGCTGTCGCTAAAAATATGCATGCCGTGCTAAAAAATAAAAAACCGTTAACAACTTATCGTTATGAGCTTTCCTGCATCTTGAATATGGAGAATGATGGTATGTGGATGCATATGTCGAGCGATAATAAACCGCCGTTCTGGAATATTTTTCCTCGACGATCCATTAAGCTGGTCCGTTTAAAGAACAGTTTTGAGAAAATGTATTTGTTCTACCTTAAATATTTCTAAGTATTAAGTTTTATCCTGAAATATTTAGTTGATACATAAAATAAATTGAGTTTTAGTCAAGTGTATGTGTTGAAAATGTTTTTTACTTTAGGGTAGTGGTAATGGCTCGATAAATATCTAGTTGACAGTCAGTAGTACTCGCTAAAATTGTATTAAATGAAGTTGCTAAAATAATAAAGTTGTGAGGGAAATATTGTAATTCATTCCCAATGAAACGTTACAAACTGGCACTTTACAAAAAATGAAGATGTTGCTGGCGTAAATGAAGTTATGCAACTGGAGGAATTAATGGTACGCAATGATTATAATTTAATTGAGTCAGTCATTCATATAACTGAAAAACGTGATAAACGTTCTTTGGAAAAAGCCTTGGTTAATACCCTCACCGATTTTATTGATTTTGATGCGCTTATACTGCTGCGGGTATCGCCGATATCTGCTGAAGAGAATTTGGAAATCGCTGTTTCCAGTCCCCTGAACAACTTTCAGCATCGACTCAAACTGATACCGCACCAATATGGGGAACAACTCATTCAAAGGGATGAAGTTATTACTCAATGTATTGAAAATGCTGAGATAATTACTCAAATAACAGATCCATCAATTCGCGTCATGTTTCCAGTTATTGTCAATAATATCGTTACCGGTATTTTAGATATCTATGGCTATCGCAGAAAAGCGAAAATGGACAAACTTATCACGGGATTTATCCGGGTTTATAGTAACTTTTTGGCGATTATTAATGACAATGAGCATGATGCGCTGACGGGACTCCTCAATCGTAAAACATTAGACTTGCGGCTTTTTGAATTTTTATCTTCCTCTTCAACTGCACAATCGGATCATACTTTATGTCGAGGTGCAGAACGCCGTATTGATTTCAATGGAGTTAATCATTGGCTGGGTATACTGGATATCGATAATTTTAAAAAGATAAATGATGACTTTGGCCATATTTATGGTGATGAGGTGTTACTGCTCTTTTCTGACTTGATGAAGAAGACATTTAGAAGGGATGATCTGTTGTTTCGTTATGGCGGCGAGGAATTTGTTGTGGTCATTACTCTTACTGAAAATAATGATGCGTTCAGTATTTTTGAACGATTCCGCCAACAACTGGAATTGTTTGATTTTCCGCAAGTGGGGCGTGTTACTGTGAGTACCGGTATGCTGCAAATTGATGAGAAAGATCATCCAAGCAAATTACTGGGGCAAGCAGACAAAGCGCTTTATTATGCAAAACACCATGGTCGGAATCAAGTCTGTAACTATGACGAATTAATTAAAGCCGGTTATTTAACAGAGCGGCAGATTGCCAGTGATATAGAACTTTTTTAAGCGCTCAAGAGGGTTTAAATTTAAAGTCGGTTGATTTATTGAGTATGGGCATGTTCCCTGTCATTGACGAGAAAGGTTCGCTGTCACACGGGATAACCATGATACAATAATTTAAACACCCGTTTGATTTGTTATGAGTATATAATATGCTCATATATCTTTACTCATCTGCTATTTAAGGAGTCAGAATGACTGTCATTAGAAAGAACGATCTTATTTTATCAGTTGCTGATGCTTTGCAGTCTATTTCATATTATCACCCCAAGGATTTTATAGCGGCCATGACCGCGGCCTATAAAAAGGAAGAAAACCCTGCTGCGAAAGATGCTATTGCACAAATCCTCATCAATTCAAGAATGGCTGCAATGGGGCATCGTCCGGTATGTCAGGATACCGGTATTATCACGGTATTTGTTAAGGTTGGCATGGGCGTACAATGGGACACCGATATGACGCTACAACAGATGATTGATGAAGGTGTCCGGCAGGCCTACACCAATGAAGATAATCCCTTGAGAAAATCAATTGTTGCCGATCCCGCGGGTGCTCGAGAAAATACTGGGGATAATACACCTGCGGTTGTGCATATTGATCTGGTGGCTGGCGACAAAGTTGACATTACCGTCGCGGCCAAAGGTGGAGGCTCGGAAAACAAAGCAAAATTTGTCATGCTGAATCCGGGTGATTCAGTTGTAGATTGGGTATTAGAGACCGTGCCCAAAATGGGTGCAGGCTGGTGTCCACCGGGTATTCTGGGTATTGGCATTGGTGGTACTGCAGAAAAGGCGATGTGTCTGGCCAAAG
>CAZKUH010000377.1:0-3151 GCA_964555895.1 uncultured Enterobacterales bacterium | reverse complement strand
TCTGACATCCTGCTTGAACTCTGAAACATGCATCTTGAATGATTATGGGTATATAATGCAGGTATTGTATAATATTCCACATCAAATTAGTAAATCCTGACAGTAATTATTGAATTCAACGGCTAACAAACTCGATTTACAGCAAAAAATCATTGCTGAAACAGCAAAAATAGCTTGGTCTTCGTTGCAGAAGTTTTATGCAGCAGGTCGTGTTATTTGGGTTTCTGATACGCTTGATCTCGTTGAAGTGGCTATGAAATTTGTTGAGGATGATATCGAAGCGATCCAAAATATTCTGGTTTGTGGCAAAATTGAAAAATTATCTCAGGACAAAGCGAAGCAATGGCATGAACAGCATGTTGAATTGTGGGCAACGGTTATCGCACCCTGGGTATTAGTGCAACATAAACGCTAATCCTAGAAAATTGCCAGCAAATGTATTATTCCAGCAAGTTAATCTGACCAGGAAATCTTTGCAAAATTTAACGGTTTTTATACTCAACAATACTCAACTAAGGAATCATAAGCGTGAAACAAACTTTTATCCCTGGCAAAGATGCCGCTCTGGAATCTTCAATAGCAAGCATGCAAACAAAACTAATGACATTGGGGTTTGATATCGAAGAAGCCTCATGGCTCAATCCGGTTCCTTATGTCTGGTCGGTACATATTCGGGATAAAGATTGTCCATTATGTTTTACTAATGGCAAAGGCGCTTCAAAAAAAGCGGCTCTGGCTTCTGCGTTAGGCGAATATTTCGAGCGTCTATCTTGTAATTATTTCTTTGCTGATTTCTACCTGGGGGAAAACTTGGCAAAAGGAACTTTTGTCCATTATCCCAACGAAAAATGGTTTCAATTTGAAGATAATAAAGTGCCTGCTGCTTTAATGGATGACCGTATGATGGCTTTTTACAATGCCGATGGAGATTTACAAGCAGAACACTTGATTGATTGTAACAGTTCAAATGCCAAACGGGGTATTTGTGCGCTACCCTACCAACGGCAATCTGATGGCAATGACGTTTATGTGCCAGTCGCGGTGATAGGAAATCTGTATGTCAGTAATGGCATGTCAGCAGGCAATACAATGACCGAAGCTCGGGTACAGTCGTTATCGGAAATATTTGAACGTGCTATTAAGAATAGAATTATCAGTGAGGCCATTTCTTTACCAGAAATTCCAGCACTAGTACTCCAAAGATACCCTACAATTTTAGAATCTATTCAAACCTTAGAGCATGAAGGTTTTAAAATTTACTGTTTTGATGCTTCTCTGGGAGGGAAATATCCGGTTATCTGTGTCGTTTTATTCAATAGAGAAAATGGTACGGCCTACGCGTCCTTCGGTGGACACCCAAGATTTGAAGTGGCTCTTGAAAGAACTGTGACGGAACTTTTACAAGGTCGTAGTCTAAAAGATCTTGATGTTTTCCCGGCACCTACTTTTGACTACCAGGACGTTGCCGAACACCATAATCTGGAAACCCATTTCATTGATTCCAGCGGACTCATTAGTTGGGATTTATTTAAAACGGATACAGATTATGAATTTTCTGATTGGGATTACTCTGGCACAACCGAAGAAGAATACCATCATCTTATGGCTATATTTAATAACATGGGTAAAGAAGTTTATATTTCTGACTATGAGCACTTGGGTGTCTATGCTTGCCGTATTATAGTACCGGATTTTTCTGAAATTTATCCGGCTGAAGAATTGGTCTGGAACAATAATAATAGCGGCAATGATATTCGAAAAGCCTTGTTGCAATTGCCTGAAAAAGGTGACGATCACGAATTTCTTGAGAAAATACTCGTTACTCTGGATAGGATTGATCTGGATGAAAGCGCTTCGGTTGCAGAATTTATAGGCATTGCCCCGGAAAATGGTAATCCGTGGCAAACTTTACGCTTTGCAGAATTGAGAGCCTTAATAGCACTGGCACTCGGTGATGCTGAATTAGCCTTGGATGGTATCTTGTGGACCCTGGATTTTGCGCAGAGCACCTTCAACGCTGAACGCATAAAATTTTATCGGGCACTTGCCCATTTGTTGGAAGTTAAAGTCAGAGATGAGCGGGAAATCCAGCAATATCTTGAAGTATTTGAAAACATGTATGGCAAAGATAGTGTCGAAAAGGCGCTGGCACACCTGCAAGGGAAACAGTATTTTGCCGGGCTGGGAGGTTGTAATTTAAAGCTGGATAGTTTTCCGCTGCATCAAAAATTACTCAATGCCTACGAAAAACTGCAAAAAGCGAAGGTAAAATTCTGCAATAATGATAACGCAGGATTATCCGGTGATTAATGCCTGAGAGAGAAAGGTTTTTCTTATCCCGATCTGCTGTTTAATAGTAAAGAAAACCAACTCGGTAGCTGGGGTTGTTGTAAAAATCGACCAGCTTGCTGCCGAGATTTTTATCTCAATTTATTTCCAGTCAATGTAGCGAATTTTTGTCATGTTGGGGATCAGTCGCCCAAGAGATTTTCCATTCAGATCCATTAAACGAACTTCTGTATAGGAGCTTACCGTTTTTTGATAGGCGATAAATTGACCTGAAGGGTCAAAAAGTGGTAACCAGTTTGTCCAGCCATCTGCCAAGAGTGTTTTCTCACCACTACCGTCGAGTTGTGCCTGGACGATATTCCATCCAACATTAATAAAGTCCGGGTCGTTACTGAAATCAGTATCTTTGGTAAATCGTTCAAAAATAGCACTGCTATCATTTGCTACCGGGTCATGATCGGATTTACCGGTTATATTGGTAATCTGCAGCACATTGGTTCCGTCTTCATTCATTACTGCAATACGCAGATTAGGTGAATTGGAAAATCGATTGGTTTTAAATACCAGCCTGCCATCCGTCGTAAAATCCGGATCATTATCAGCAGCGCCTGCTACTGCCAATTCGTTTAGTTCCACACCTGTTACATCCATGATGACTATTGATTCAGCGCCAGGATCCCGAAAAGAAACATAGGCAATTCTGCTATCATCTAGTGACCATGCAGGATGTCCATCTAGGAGATTATTGTTGGTCAGCTGTGTTAATCCGCTACCATCAATATTAATTGTATATACCCATACTACCTAAAAATGCAGGTTTCAGTGGGAATTAAAATGGTTTTAGGCTAGGCATTGATAGTGG
>CAZKUH010000376.1:0-3163 GCA_964555895.1 uncultured Enterobacterales bacterium | reverse complement strand
ATGTAGTCAATAATTTTATTCAGGATGTAACGGGGTATGGTGTGTTGTCAAGGAGTTGTTATATGACCACCATTCTTGTATAATATGCCGGCTTATTCGTGCTACGACTGAAATAGTGATTGGTTGTAGCTTTATTCACATTCAAAAGAGGTAGATCACTATGGCACTTAATGCTGAAGCAAAAGCTAAAATTGTGGCAGATTATGCACAAGGCAAAGGAGATACCGGTTCTCCAGAAGTACAGGTCGCACTGTTAACACACCGAATTAATGATTTGCAGTCGCATTTCAAAAATAATAAGCAAGATCACCATTCACGTCGTGGTTTGCTGCGTATGGTTAGCCAGCGTCGTAAATTATTGGATTATCTGAAAGGTAAAAGCATTGAAAGATATGCGGATCTGATTAAAAGATTAGAATTACGCCGATAAGGTTGAATAAAAGGGGGCTCAGGCTCCTTTTTGTTATTTTTGCCCAGCAAAAATTGATGTCAGATTTTTAGTTGGGGAAATTGGGAAATTTAAGCAGACTCAAAAAGTGAGTTAAACAGTAAATAAGAGAAATAGGAAGATAAAAGTGAACCCCGTAATTAAACAATTTCAGTTAGGAAAGCATACCGTCACCATCGAAACCGGTCGTATTGCACGACAGGCATCAGGGGCGGTTTTAGTCAATGTAGATGATACCGAAGTTTTAGTATCCGTTGTCGGTAAAAAAGAAGCGAAACCTGGTCAAGGTTTCTTTCCCTTAACCGTTAATTATATTGAAAAAAGTTATGCCGCCGGTAAAATCCCTGGCGGTTACAAGAAACGTGAAGGTATTCCTTCAGAGCATGAAACATTAACCAGTCGATTAATGGATCGACCGTTAAGACCCTTATTCCCGGAAGGGTTCATGAATGAAGTGCAAGTCATTGCCACCGTCATGTCACTCAACCCCGATGTACAGTCTGATATGGTCGCCATGATTGGTGCTTCTGCTGCACTTGCTATCTCGGGCATTCCTTTTAACGGCCCCATTGGTGGTGTTAGAGTGGGTTATATCAATGATGAATATGTACTGAATCCCAGCATGACGGAATTAGCTGATTCCAAGTTGGAATTGGTGGTTGCGGGTACGGATAAAGCCGTGTTAATGGTTGAATCAGAAGCTAAAGAGCTTTCTGAATCCATCATGCTAGGTGCGGTAATGTTTGGCCATGAACAGCTACAAACCATTATCAACGCCATTAAAGAATTTGCAGACGGGACGGCAAAACCGACTTGGGACTGGAAAGCACCCGAGAAGAATGAAGCATTGATTACAGAAATTGCAGCCGTGGCAAGTGAAAGTGTGGCAGCAGCTTACCAAATTGCCGATAAATTAGCGCGTCAAGATAAAATCCATGAGATCCGTGATGAAGTGGTGGCTAAACTTGCAGCTGATGATGCCGATAGAGCGTCTGAAGTCAAAGAGTTATTCCACGATCTGGAAAAAACCATTGTGCGTGAACAGGTTGTCTCCGGTAAACCTCGTATTGATGGCCGGGATCATGACATGATTCGCGCATTAAATGTACAAGTTGGCGTTTTGGCCAGAACCCATGGTTCTGCGTTATTTACCCGTGGAGAAACACAAGCTATTGTGACTGCCACACTAGGGACAGCGCGTGATGCACAAATGATTGATGCCCTCACAGGGAAATTCGATGACCAGTTTATGCTGCATTATAATTTCCCTCCCTACTGTGTCGGTGAGGCAGGTTTTATGGGGAGTCCTAAAAGACGTGAAATTGGGCATGGTCGGTTGGCTCGTCGCGGTATCGCCGCAGTCTTACCTTCCGCCGAAGATTTTAGTTATACCATTCGTGTGGTTTCAGAAATTACTGAGTCTAATGGTTCCAGTTCTATGGCAAGTGTTTGCGGTACTTCGTTGGCACTGATGGATGCTGGCGTACCCATTAAAGCACCTGTTGCCGGCATTGCAATGGGCTTGGTCAAAGAAGGCGATCGCCATGTAGTATTATCTGATATTCTGGGTGATGAAGACCATTTAGGTGATATGGACTTTAAAGTAGCGGGTACCGAAGAAGGTATTACTGCGCTGCAAATGGACATCAAAATTGATGGTATTACACAAAATATTATGGAAGAAGCTTTAACCCAGGCACAGGGCGCACGTTTGCATATTCTGAGTGTGATGAACCAAGCCATTGAGAATCCACGGGCTGAAGTCTCAGAACATGCACCACGCATCACCACATTAAAAATCAACCCTGACAAGATCCGTGATGTTATTGGCAAAGGCGGAGCGACCATCCGTTCTATTACCGAAGAAACCGGTGCCTCTATAGATATTGAAGATGATGGAACGATTAAAGTTGCTGCAGTTGATTCCGCCGCCGCCGCCGCCGCAGTGAAACGTATCGAAGATATCACGCGCGATTTGGAACCGGGGCAAATTTATAATGGCAAGGTTGCACGAATCGTTGACTTTGGCGCGTTTGTTACCATTGCGCCAGGAAAGGACGGGCTGGTGCATATTTCTCAAATTGCTGAAGAGCGCGTCAATAAAGTTACTGACTACCTCAAAGAAGGCCAGGAAGTAAAAGTAAAACTGATTGAAATTGACCGGCAGGGAAGAGTACGCTTGAGCATGAAAGAAGTCGCTGGTGCTGCTGATGCAGCGACCGAAACTTCAGATGCAGCAGAATAGTTTCACCCAAGCATAATATTGATGCTATAAATGGTTTATAGTATCAAGGGAAATTCACTCTCTAAATATTTGTTCTGAGATGTTTAGAGTGTGAATATCCAAATATACCCGTGCTATTTCAATATGCTGGAATCCTGCATATTGTATGTTTTGGGGTATCCAGTCAGGGAGTGAATCAAATGGAAGTCGATGTGAAACGGTTTACATTTCGATTGTTTTCGAAGAATCTCTTTCTCATGGTTGGGTCCTTGCTGCTATTGGCTGCTTGTCAAACCAATCCCATAGATTACCAGAAAATTTCTGTTTTTAGCCCAACCGAAGTTAAACAAGACGCCACTTTTTTATTGACTGTTCTCAATAATATAGATGTTTCTGCCTGGGAACACATTTCCGAGAAAGATTTCGAAAAACAGCTACAAAATGTAACGGATAATGATTTCTGGTTGCAGAACCGGCTGGGCGTATTCCGA
>CAZKUH010000375.1:0-3166 GCA_964555895.1 uncultured Enterobacterales bacterium | reverse complement strand
CAGTACATTAATTAACTGGTTGAAAGTTTCAATGTTGAGCTCACAAGCGCCATAATCTATACCATGCCAGTTGAGAACAATTTGAATATTCTCTTTTTCAGTGAGTGCTTCTTTCGCCACTCGGGATTGCTGTAACAGGTATCGCTGTAAGGAATAATCTGTTGAAATATCATTTTTTAGTTTTATATGCAGATTATCTATTAACCACTGATAGATAACCTGATCCATATCATCGCCACCTAACTCACTATTTCCGCCGGTGGAAAGCACTTCAAAGACGCCTTTTCTAAAACGTAGAATAGAGATATCAAAAGTACCTCCACCCAAATCATAAATGGCATGTATGCCTTCCTGAGCCGAATCCAGGCCATACGCTACTGACGCTGCGGTCGGTTCGTTTAACAAACGCAGCACATTTAATTTCGCCAGTCGTGCGGCATCTCGAGTAGCCTGACGTTGGGCGTCATCAAAATAAGCCGGTACTGTAATAACCACGCCTGCAATGTCCTCCGCCAACTTACTACGGGCTATTTGCGCAAGATTTTTAAGTATCTCAGCAGAGACTTCAACCGGATTCACCACACCAATACAGGTTTTAATGGCAGCCATTGTTGATTTTTCAATGAAGGAATAAGGTAATGTGGTTGAAATTTCATCCGCACTACGCCCCATCAATCGCTTCACTGAAGTGATGGTGTTCTGAGGGTCTAAAGCAGCATTGGCAAGCGCATCAACACCGACTTCTATTAGCTGACCGGAAGAATTTGGCGTCGTTAAATAACGCACAACCGAAGGTAATAACTTATTTCCGCACGCATCAGCGAGAACTTCAGCTTTTCCATGACGAATTACCGCAATCAATGAATGTGTGGTACCCAAATCGATACCAACTGCAACTCTTTTTTGATGCGGAACACAACTCCGTCCGGGTTCCGAAATTTGCATTAATGCCATAATTAAATATTTTCACCCTAAAATTTATTCATCTAGTTGTTCTTCGACTCTAGAAATTTCTTCATCTAATTTGTTTAAAAATTTTAATCGAATCAAATTTTCAAAAATATTGTCAACACTTGAATCAAAGCTTTTTTCATTACTCTCCAATGTAACTTTTTTAAAAAGAGCAGAAATTTTTTGCTGCTGTTCTTCGAGTAAATAAATTACTTTTTTTTGAAACGATTCAAGCATTTCAAAAGGTTCGTCAGAAAACCTGATATCTGCCAGATTTTCTCTCAATTCAATCTGCTCCATCAGCAATATCGGAGATTTTACTGTGATATTTTCTTGCGGTTTATGCCAGCCAGAAAGTTGTAAAAGATACACTCCTCGCTGATAAGGATCGTGTAATAACTGAAAAGCATCATTAACCATCGAGATGCGATTTATCGCTTCCAATTTCTGTCGCGGTGTATCATTGACATAGCGATCCGGATGTAGCGCCCGTTGAAGTTTTAAATGGTTTTCTGTCAGTTGCCTGGTATCAATATCAAAATCTTTTTTAATACCAAGTAGAGAGAAATAATCTTCACTCATACGGAAAAACTTTCTCCACAACCACACTCGCCCTTACTGTTAGGATTGGTGAACTCAAAACCTTCATTCAAACCATTTTTTACATAATTTATTTCTGTACCATCCAGATAAATCTGGCTTTTTTGATCGATAATAATTTTAACACCATGGTCTTCAAAAACCTCATCATCATCTTTAAGATCGTCGACAAATTCCATAACATAAGCAAATCCAGAGCAACCCGTGGTGGTAATCCCTAAACGGATGCCGAGCCCTTTACCACGCTCAGAAATAGAACCTTGCATCTGTTTTGCCGCTGCGGCTGTTAAATTAATAGACATATCAACAATTACTCTTCAAGATGTTTTAGTTTGTAATCATCAATGGCCGCTTTTATGGCATCTTCCGCTAACACCGAGCAATGAATTTTTACTGGGGGCAAACCCAATTCATCGGCTATTTCGGTATTTTTAATGCTTTTAGCGTCATCGAGGGAACGGCCTTTGACCCACTCGGTAATTAATGAGCTAGAGGCAATGGCTGAGCCACACCCATAAGTTTTAAAACGTGCATCTTCAATGATACCACCATCACTCACTTTAATTTGTAATTTCATCACATCACCACAGGCTGGTGCACCGACCATGCCAGTACCAATATTACCTTCATCTTTATCAAATGAGCCGACATTTCGAGGATTTTCATAATGATCAATTACTTTATCTGAATAAGCCATAATTTACTCCAATTTTAATCTGTACTTTTAAACTTTACTTTCGCGTTTAAAACCAATACCACCCTAGTGTGCTTGCCATTCCACTTTATTAAGATCGACACCGTCTTTAAACATTTCCCAAAGTGGTGACATTTCTCTTA
Organism: uncultured Enterobacterales bacterium; assembly: GCA_964555895.1. Lineage (GTDB taxonomy): Bacteria > Pseudomonadota > Gammaproteobacteria > Enterobacterales > DRNA01. The sequence continues at coordinate 778 of CAZKUH010000375.1, read as the reverse complement.
AACGACCAATAGAATTCTGAATTTTTTCAATGGCAAAATCAATTTCTTCTGCGGTGGTAAACCTGCCAATAGAAAATCGAATTGAACTATGTGCCATTTCGTCATCAAGCCCTAAAGCTCTCAAAACATAAGAAGGTTCGAGACTGGCTGAAGTACAGGCCGAACCGGAAGAAACCGCTAAATCTTTTAGTGCCATAACCAAAGATTCACCTTCAACAAAATTAAAGCTGATATTAATAATTCCGGGAACATGATGCTGCATATCACCATTAATGTAGACCTCATCCATGCTGGAAAGTCCTTGCCACAGCCGGTCTCGCAAAGCGATGATATGCTGTTCGTCTTTGATTAGCTCTTCTTTGGCCAGTCTGAACGCTTCACCCATACCGACAATTTGATGGGTAGGCAATGTGCCTGATCGCATACCACGTTCGTGTCCTCCACCATGCATCTGGGCTTCCAGACGCACTCTGGGTTTACGCCGCACAAAAAGCGCACCCATGCCTTTTGGGCCATAAATTTTATGACTGGAAAATGACATCAGGTCAACTTTTATTTCATCCACATCAATCGCTATTTTGCCGGCACTTTGCGCCGCATCCACATGAAAAATGATTTTTTTGGTACGCGTTAACTCTGCAATAGCACCAATAGGCTGTACGACACCGATTTCATTGTTCACATGCATGATTGAAACCAGAATAGTGTCATCACGCAGGGCATCTTCCACTTGTTCCACACTATGCAAACCCTGCGCATCAGGTTCTAGATAAGTGAC
>CAZKUH010000374.1:0-3178 GCA_964555895.1 uncultured Enterobacterales bacterium | reverse complement strand
CTGTATATAGACATCCATCTCGCTACAGTTTTCCCAAAGTTTATTAAACTTAACCCCGTCCGAATCAGCTAGCTTTTCGATAAGGCGTGCTTTAATAATTTCGTGCTTTTCCAGTTGCTCGCCTCTGGAATTCATGATTTCAAAATAATGATTTAAATCTATATCTTTCGGCACTTGGTAGTGAATAAGGTGAACTCTATCTTGAAAGTAGTCTTTGAACCTTTCTCTGTCACTTTCAAGAACTATCTCTTTAATGGCATTTTTGGCGAACCCGAAGCCATTTTCTATTCCGATATCTTTATCGTCAATCTCGAACGAAGGAATGTTTTGAATTGTATCATTGGATTTTTTACGTGCCCGATAAGTCAGTTTATTTTTTGGAAAAACTTCGAATGCACTGAGCACGAGATAAATTGTGGTTAGCCGTTGTTGGCCGTCAATAATTTCATAGACTTGGTCTCCTTTATGAAAGGTCACCAATGTCCCAATAAAATATGTTTTCTTAGCAGAATCGTAGGCATCATAGACATCCTGAATTAGCGCAGAAATCTCATCTTTCTCCCACGCATAGTTTCTTTGGTATATCGGAATTTCATAGGTTGCTTTGTTGCCATTATAGATTTCGGCGATGGACATCTCTTGGAGTGGTAAAGCTTTAATTTCCATTTTTTACCTTCATGAAATTATTTTTTTTGAAATAGTAGAGATAGTTTTGATAAATTTCGTGATCACCCTGCTTATCCATATCCTCAGTTGATGCTTTTATATTTTCCAACGGATTAACCTTGTCGGAAAGCGTGCTTAAAAGCGAAACGGGCGAATCTGCTTCGGTGATGACTTTGTATATATTGAACGAGTTCGTGACATCATTACCCATAATATAGTTTTGTGCCGACTGCCAACCAAGGTTAGTATATTGCGCCCTAAGCGAATATGACCAGACAAATGCAAAAACCACAAATTGATTCAGCATTTCCAGGTCGGTTTTTACAGGTCGTTCAGGACAAAACCTGTCAACATAGAGCAGAATAGCTGTATCAAATAGCAACCGTGTAATTCGGTTACCAACGCCGTTTTTGTATTTTCTCAAATCAAGGGTTTTTACGATATCATTATCATTGATAAAATATCCCTCATATTTATCGTTGTTCTGAATATCTTTAAGAATTTCAAAATAGTGATTTGCATAGTCAAAAAATGGCTTTCCCGCCACAATTGGCGTATCCAACTGAAACGGTTTCAAATTTCGCATACCTGATACAAAAGGCATTGCAGAATAATTGATCATATCGGCATAGGCAAATGCCCCTTTGTAGAATTGAGCATACGGAAAGTTATCATGCTGGGTGATGCCCTTGAATTTATGTATATTATGCTCTGTAAGTTCCCATGCCTTGTTGCCTTTTGTCCATTCTTTTAGCCGATAGAGGTAATCACTAAACAGATTTGAAAGAACCTTTTGATCCAAACCTTCCCAGCATTTTATCACTTCCTCGGTTTCATTCACATCCAGGTTATTCATCTCGCGAAGATGATATGCCTTCAGTAAATCATGTGGATAAAGCTTTTTCCCTCGGGCATTTTGAGAGTCAAAGAATTGGAACGCTTCGGATAAGTCTTCTGTAATGACAACGATGAATTCGCAGTTGTCTTTTATGTAATTCAGCAGTTCAGACCTTTCTCTGTCATCACTTAAATTGTTCATCCGCCTTTTCAGTGCACGGAAATTGTTTTGTATATTGCGCCTATTATATGGATTATCTGCAAGAGGCTGTTCTAAAAAAGATGCTGGATTGCTACCAAGAGCCTTCAGCAGTAAAGCAAAGGTAATGGTTCGCTGTTGCCCATCGACGATGTTATATTTCAGGTCTTTATCTTTGTGAAGGATGAGAGTTCCAACACGATAGCTTTCTTTATTGTTGTTTTTAGCATCAATAATATCATCTAAAAGTTGAATGGTATTTTTTGCTCTCCATTTATAGGGGCGCTGATAATTCGGTATTACCAAGCTAATATCAGCAATAATTTTCCCATCATTATCCCAAGTAATTTTTTTTTCCAATAACAGGTCACCAACTTTGGTTATTGCGAGTGTTAATAGACTAACCATATGCATATACCACTTTTAGAAATTATTTTTTATCGCTACAGGATGGTGGCATGTTTTATTTTCATTGCAAGTTCTGGTGAAACTTAACCCAAGTTTAAACTGTTCTAAGAAAACCCTTTCACCTTTTCTTTACCCCTGAAAAAATCGGGGTCTACCATTGGATTTCACATAGTAGCCAAGGTTAAACATCCCTATTAAACTTGTAGTTGGTAGGGGTATGGTTCTTGGGGTTTGCAGCTCTTTTATTAGGTTCTTCTCGATCTTGAAATGCCGCCGTTGCTATTTTATATTTTTTTAACACTCAAAGCTCCTATCCACCAAATTCAGATCTTAGAAACAAACCTTCACTACCCTTGATAACTACTAGCCGAAACAGCAATGCGCTCCGCTAAACTGCGTACAGCCATGGATAGAAAGTTGGTTAAATCTGAACCTTGCTTATAGTTGGCTGAGTGCAAATTTGACACACGACCGTCCGCAACAAACTGGAAAGCACTGCCCCACTTTTCGGTATGGCGTTGATCATAAACAGCAATAGGAATACCACCGTTTTGTTTAATCAATGAAAAACACGGAATATCAGTATATCCATCACCAACAAACACCATTTGATTAAGTGGAATTCGCAACTTGTCTGTTGGAACTTTTTTATTTACGGCAAACGGCGTACTTTGTGCAGCCTTACCAATCACCCCTTTTTGAACCTGGAAGATATAACGTGTCTTATCTGTGAAACTGATAATCTTACGCGGGGCAATGGCATGCCCATTTTCACCATAGTGAAACTCTGATGCCCAGATATCTGTAAACTCATGCGCAATACTTGTATGCCGCAAAACATCTCCAATACCGCTACTAATTAAGTAAAACTCTAGGGCAACACGAGGATTGGCTTCTTTGACTACTTTTCTCAAATGTGAAAACACACCTTCGACACCATCAAACAATGTTAAAGCCTTACCCCAAGCTTCCAATGCATCCATAGTAATTGGTGCAATAACCCCTTTATTTGAAGCTTCAATCATATGGTGAAGATAAGCAGGCACGGGGTCCCAACCATCTTGCATC
>CAZKUH010000373.1:0-3179 GCA_964555895.1 uncultured Enterobacterales bacterium | reverse complement strand
GAATGTACAGCGTTTTTTCATTTTGAGCACTCTCAGATTTTAGCTTATAAACACAGCTCTCATTCTTCAATACGCTATTATATTCACCGTGAGGGTCAATAACTAAAACCCTTGAACTTTTAAATTTCTTCCTAGCAATAGCGCTAAGTATAACCCCAACTGTATTCGACTTCCCGCTACCTGTTGACCCCAAAACAGCACAGTGTCTAGATATCATTTTGTTTAAATCTATCTTCGCATCTAAGCTTTCAGAAATACTGATATTGCCTACAGATATAGAATTACGTTCATCATATCCCCCGTAAATAACGTCTAAGTCATTTATGGTTACTATATGAATACTATCTCCTGTAGTCGGAGATTGAGAGACACCACGCTCAAAACGTTTCCCTGTTTGTTCTCCAACTAAGACCATATTTAACCACTGGCGATTATCAAGAAGAGTCCTATCTACTTCCATTAGTTCTTTTAGCTTATCTGGAATTGCAGAGGCCCCAATCTGAGTGACAATGCCATACAAATTAGCATAACCAAGTGGAACTTTTAGAAATGAACCTATTTGCCCAACCCTATAAACGACTCCATTTATAACAGGCATATTTGATTGAATTTTATCTGATAATTGAACTGTTATTACATTTCCACTAACACTAACTATTTTGCCTATTTCAGTTTGAACTTGATTCATTTTTCACCTCTAAACAAAGTGTCATCTATAATCATCAATTCAAGAAATTTAACAAAGTTCGTATAATTAGATAGTTTTAGCTCACCTTCTCCCGTCCATTTCTCTTCTATTTTCGTACCGATTTCATCTGCTGTATCTGCATGCCAATCTGGATCAAAGTAACTGTCTATGTTTATAGGATCATCTTTATCTGTTTCTCTATTAAGTTTCCATTCCCCGAATTGGCCACCAATCATTGCATTTCGGCAAGCAAAGACTGAAAGCTTAGGGTTTGATTTAGCCAATTTAGCCAATTTAGATTTTTCAGTAAATAGATAGTTCTTAGAGGTTCCTTCCCATTCAATATCATAAAAAAGAGCTAAAACATGAGCGGTGGTATTAGTATTCAATGCTGTCATTATTCGTTCGTTTATATGGTCATCGTTAAATGAATACCCACACGTAATTAATACTGTATCCGATTGTTTAAGAAAATTGGTAAGCCTATCCATCAGTGCTGTATATGGCTGTTTTTTTGATTCATCATACTTCAAAGTTGACGGATATATTAGAAAATCATCATCATCAGAATCTTTTCTCCAGACATTTTTTGTTTTTTCATCTAAATGCCACCCTAAAGAGCCATGCAACTTCCATAACTTTGTTTGATTAGGTATGAAATTCAAATCATCGACAGATACGGAATTGAAAAAGGGCTGATAGCCACCTGAAAAGCCATCGTAGTAAGGTACTTTTACTTTTTCTAATCCTATTTCAAAAAGAAAATCATAATTTGTTGTAAATATTTCTATCGGGTGCAGCCTGCTTGAGCGATCAATCCACTTAGCGAAATCAACATGAATTAGATTATCTATGTTATCGTCTTTCAAAATTGTTTTGTGAATAGCGACCATATCTCTAATACGAATTTTAATTTCTTTTAATAATGATTTGAATTTCGTTACATCAAGACCATTAAGCACGCCTTTACCGATAAAATTTATTTTTTGTTCGATATTTGATAATAAAGTTTCAATATTATAATTTAGTTTTTGTACTTGAATTTCTTCTCTGATTTCTTTAAAAGCATTTGAATATTCAACATTCTCACTTAGGTCAGCTTCGATTCTTTTAGTCATTTCGCCTATAGCAGGAACTTTAATAGAATTATCATTTTTCTTTGCTAAAGATGTTCCTGCGCCAAACAAAAATGAAATTCGCTTTTTATCTGAAACTAAAAGTTGTTGTAACCCTCTAATATATTCTGTGGGGTCGTGATAAAATTTTTTCATATATATCCCTATAACGCTATTATTCTAAAGCGTTTTTTAATCATTAAAAATAAATTTCATATGAAAGATACTAACCTGCAATCACTATTAAATCATTGTTTTTCATTTGGGAATTGAAAAGCAGTACAGTTATTTACAGAACTCCAAGTTATCACAAACTACGTTTGCTCTTTCTAAGCGCCAATTAAAAAATCGAGTCACTATCATTTGCCCTTCATAATATAGCCCTTTAATAGTTTGAATAACATTACCATCATAAAAACCCAATTTACATTCACCAGTTTCATTGTTAAATGATGCGTCATAAGCGAGCTTTAGCGGTTGGTCTTTTCGTTTAGCAAATACACCGCCCATTGCATTAATAAAATCATGCCATTTACTTGTATCAGCGGCTTGTCTTGCTTTTTCTATAATGGTATCAACGCCTAAAGAATTTTTTAATCGCCTTAATTCACGCCAAACCGAGACACTAGCCCCGCCAATTTGTTGAAACTGACGTATGCACCAACACGACGCCCACGCATCAACACGTTGTGCTGCGGTGATCGGGTCTTCACCATAAATACCTTTATCTAATCCTTCACCATCAATGTTCTTTGATACATATTTGGCAATGTAGCCAGTTGCACTGCCTTTTTTAGGATCAATCATTTTAAAGTCACACCTGTTTTCAACCGCGCCTTTTTCGTTACCATCTTCTTGTAAGGCATAATAGCTAATAACATTTTTTACTTCGCTGATTTGTTGTTTTTCAACAAAAAGTAATATATGCCAATGTGGTGTGCCGTCATGTTGCGGCTCTGCTACTCGAAAACCATAAGGTTTAATCTCTTTTCGGTTCCATTGTGCCCGTATGCGTGACCAAAGTGAGCATAAATATTGATTTCCTTGGTATGGCGTTAAGCCTTCATATTTTGGGTTACGTTGTCCTGATTTTGAATACACTGCATGGTATTTTGACGGGCAAGTAATGGTTATAAATATTCCTTGATGGTTATGTGATTTTGATAACTCCTCAAAACCGCGCATTCTTACCATTAACTCTGCTTTTCTGACTTTGGGGTTTGACACATTTAAATCGGATAGTTCTTTTAACAAGCTCAACAGCGGCCTGAATTAAACTGACGCTCTCAAGCTTAACCTTACCCGAAGCCGTGGCTATGCCTCTTTTTGCCTTTTTATTTGAACCAACACATTGACTCGGCATAGGTTCAAGAGGC
>CAZKUH010000372.1:0-3211 GCA_964555895.1 uncultured Enterobacterales bacterium | reverse complement strand
AAGCCATTCGCAGACAAGTACCACCTTGAAAAACTAGCTTTGCTAATAATCCAGATTGGCTCAAAGCAGCCATAATATCGTAGTGCAATAATTCTTTTTCAACTGTTGTTTCCATACCAGCCAATTCTTGACTGGCACAAGCGGTTTTCACCATTTCACGTAATAGGTTAGATTTTGCATTAGAATTAATCATTGAGTTCTCCTGCATTTGTATTCTTAGAAAGCTTTAACATGCCCATATCAATCATACTGACATTACGACCAGAGCGTTTTAAATCACGATAGGCCGTATCAACACTTGCCCAAGGTAATTTATGCCCTTCAGGAACTCTATGAAGGCTTAATTCAATCAAATCACGTTTGGTATGGGTAAATTCTAGAGTGCCGAAAGTTGCCTTGATGGTTTTACTTGAACCAGTGGTCATTACTGTCAAATACCCAAACATTTGCTGGCTGATGATACTTGCCTGACTTAATACAGTTTCCATAGATACATAGTTGTAATGGTCAGGACGCAGAAGCAAAACTAATTCTTCTAGCCTAGTATCGTTATTAGCAAAACTGCTGAGATGGTTTAACCAGACACCTTTACATACTCTCTCAATCACACCATTTTTAGCATGTCGGCAAAGTGCGGTGTACATTGTTTTTTCATTTTCGTCAGCAAATAGGACTCTGGCCTGATTATAGGAAAACAAGGCAGTCTGAGTTTGTAACTCTAATTGCCTTAAACGATTGAGTAATTCTAAGGATTTCATGCCATCAAGTCATACAAACATAGTCATTTATATATAGTTTAGATGAACTTGACACTGTAATCAATGATTAAGTATGATAAACAACCACATATTAATAGTCTTTTATATCATTTATACATATTGTAAGAGGCAATTTTAAAAAATTAGAGACGACAACTATCCTGACACAGGGGGATAGCGGCCATGCTCACTTGTTTGATTAGCGACTTGATTTATTTATCATTCATTAGCAATGCTATTTCAAAGGGTTAGAATAAAGTGGTGACATAAATTTAATTCTAGACCATAAATCGACATTTATTTATTTCGTATCACCAATTATGGCACCACTATTTTAAACAAACAGAACCATCACTCAATATTCTGGATCTGTTCCCGCACTTGCTCGATATACACTTTAAGCTCTACGGAGGCGGCCGTTGTTTCCTTATTCACGGATTTTGAACCCAGGGTGTTAGCTTCCCGATTAAATTCCTGCAACAGAAAATCCATTCTACGGCCAGCTGCACCACCTTTTTCGAGGATCCGATAAAACTCTTCAACATGTGTTTGCAGCCGGTCTATTTCTTCGGCAACATCAAGTTTTTGTGCCATTAATACCAGTTCTTGTTCCACTCGGTCACTGTCTGGTTTGAGTTGTGCATCCGCAAATTTTGTTAATAAACGCTCTTTTTGCCATTTGAGAATTTGTGGCATTTGTAGTCGAACTTTCTCGATCTGCTCAGTAATTCCTTCGAGGCGCTTCTCAATGTGTGCCTTCAGGCTCGCCCCTTCTCGTTCTCTTGATTCAATAAGGTTTTCAATGGCTTGGTCAAATAAACTCAACAATGCTTTTTCGACTTGCGATAAGTCGGCAGCCTCTACAACAACCATATCGGGCCATTGTAAAAAACGTACCCAGTCCACAGAACCTCGTAAATCGGTGATATTTTGAAGTTCTGCAATATTTTCAGAAAGGTTTCTCGCCAGCTTATGGTTAACCTTGATTTCAGGAGCAACAGCTTCTGAGAGTTCGAATTTTAGCTGACATTCAATCTTACCTCGTGAGATTTTTTGCCTGAGTTTCTGGCGGAATTCTGTTTCCAAATAGCGAAAAGTTTCTGGCAAGCGAAAATTAACTTCAAGAAACCGTTGGTTTACCGAGCGCATTTCTATCTGCGCCTGGCCCCAGTTGGATTTTTCTTCAACCCGCGCAAATGCGGTCATACTTCTAATCATAAGTAGACAAACTTTTAAATTAAGGTTGTTGTATTTTACCTCAATTTTTGGAAATGTCTTTTATTTTTATATAAAGAATGCCCTTTAATGATTGTAATGAACGTTTTTTATCCCGATTATTAATCGTCAATCTTTCAGTTACTAAGGTCAATTGATATTTATCATTTTCGCCTAGCAAGGTTAACTGTTGTTTTTGATTTCTTGGGACCTTTGTAAGTTCTCCCTGAGGAAAACGTGCCAGTAATGTATTTAGCGACAGAATGACATCTTTTTGGTTTTCTGCTGACACGGTTAAATTAAAACCGTTTAGCTGAATTTTCCACTGCATACTGTTCATCAGTTCATCTTCAGAACCAAGCTTCTGTTTCATAGTGTTTCCGTACCAGTTAATTTGTACCAAAAAATCATACCCACTAATTTTCACGGCATTAAAACCACAACATTTTAACGGTTCCAGGAAGATGTTTGTGTCAATTTCGTCTGACTTTCGCTGCCAACTATTGATGGTTCTAACGCCCAATAACTTTAATAATGCATCGGCATTTCGGCTTTGACATGGTTTACCTGAAACACAATACAGCGCTTTATTAAAAGCCTTCTGATCAGAAAAATATGGGCGAAAAAGTTCAGCCTTTCTTTTTCGCATGATGTAATTTACTGAAGAAGTAACACTTTTTGCCTGTTCAAACGGCAGCGGTACTTTGTTTTTGACAATCCTGTTTTCCACTAATATATTATTTTGTTTTAATATTTTTTTTAGGTGCGACATCTGAAGATTTGTGGGTAATTGTGTGATCCCCTGTGGACCAAAAGAACTGAATAATAGTAGTACACTTAATGCCAAGGTGACTGTTGTTAACTGAAATTTGTCTCTTTTAATAATATTGATGATAATTAAAGTCGTAAACCAAAGCGCGCTTACTATAACCAGATAACGGTTTTCTGTTAAACCATACTGATTAACTCTAATGGTGATGGCTATTATTAACAATAAAAGTGGAATAACCATCAAACGGTAAAAATTGTGATAAAACCAATGTATCAAGGTTTTTTTTGTTTTATTCAATGGATAAACTATCAGTTGTGAGAGTATTCCAAGCACCCCAAAAATACTGATCATCCAAGCAAGATTTCCACGAGGCAATTCCCATTGAATAAGAATTTTAATGAAGTAACTATAATCCAGCCGTACTCTGAGTCAATGTAGAGGAGGTCAAGCCCCAGGAAGCTGGCAG
>CAZKUH010000371.1:0-3213 GCA_964555895.1 uncultured Enterobacterales bacterium | reverse complement strand
ACAGGTAAATCATTTTGAGGATTTTACTACCAAATCTGACCGTAACCGCATCTCTTTAGTTCCAGAGGCTCCGGTAAGAGGGATAATTTTTGATCGAAACGGCGTTATATTGGCTGATAATCGATCCGTCTATTCGCTGGAATTGGTGCCAGAAAAAGTCACTAATCTGAAAATGGAAGTATCCAGATTAAAACACCTACTGGATATATCCGATGAAAAAATCGCCGACTTTTACCAACGCCTTAAAGGCACCAGACGATTTAGAAACGTTGTATTATTGAGTAAAGTTTCTGAAGAAAAAAGAGCAATATTCGAAGTGAACAGACACATTTTTCCCGGTGTCAGCGTTGAAGCCAGGCTCGTTAGAAATTATCCCTTTGGAAAAGATCTGGTGCATGTAATTGGTTATGTTGGTCGAATTAATGAACAAGAATTGACACAATTGGACAAAAAAAATTATAAAGCCACCCGTAATCTGGGGAAAATAGGCCTGGAAAAATTTTATGAATCGAGTTTGCATGGCACGGTGGGATATCGTGAAGTTGAAACAGATGTACATGGCCGAGTTATTCGCGTTTTAAAACGTACGCCGCCTATACCTGGCGTTAACCTGACATTATCAATAGACAGTAAACTACAAGTCCTAGCGACTGAATCGTTGGGTGAATATCGCGGCGCTATTGTTGCTTTGGATCCCCAAAATGGCGAAGTTATTGCGATGGTATCTAATCCGAGTTATGACCCCAATGCATTTATTGGTGGAATTAGCTCTAAAGCTTATAACAAACTTTTACAATCTTTGGATCGACCGTTATTTAATCGTGCTTTACGAGGACAGTACCCGCCTGGATCGACTATTAAACCGATGCTGGGTTTGGCTGGGCTTGAAGATGGTGTCATAAAGAGAAACACCGTGATCCAAGATCCAGGATGGTTCAAGATTGAGAATGAAGATCGCATTTATCGAGATTGGACCTGGGAAAAATTTAGACGTGGTCACGGGATAGTGAATCTATTCAAAGCCATTGTAGAATCTTGTGATACTTTTTTTTACCAATTAGCTTATCGAATGGGTATAGATAAAATATATGCAGCGATGAGCCGGTTTGGTTTTGGTGAACTGACAGGGATTGATTTAGGCGGAGAAAAAAAAGCATTGATGCCATCAAGACAATGGAAAAAAGCTCGGTTTAGAGAACCCTGGTTTCCAGGTGAAACGGTCATTGTTGGTATCGGACAAGGTTTTTGGACGGTAACGCCACTGCAATTGGCGAATGCTACAGCCATTTTAGCAAATCGTGGTACCCGTTTTAATTTGCGTCTGGTAACCGCTATTGACAATGGTATGGGGAAAGTATCTATCGCGGCCAGACTTGCTGAGAAACAGATTATCGCTTCGAAGGTTAATATGGATTATGTATTAAACTCCATGAAAGCGGTGAATAAAAACGGTACTGCCAGACATGCGTTTAGTAAAGCGAAATTCACCTCGGCGGGGAAAACGGGTACAGCGCAGTTAGTTAGTATGGCCCAGGGTGAAAAATATGAAAAAGAAAAAATTAATTATCGAGAAAGAGACAATGCGATGTATATTGCTTTTGCCCCATTTAAAGACCCTAAAATAGCGATTTCAATCGTGGTTGAAAATGAAGGTCATGGTGGATCAACTGCTGCACCGATAGCCAGAAAAATTATGAAATACTGGTTAGAAGAGAGCAAACCTAATGGCTGAACCTTTAGCAAGAAGTCATGCCCACAAAGAGCGGCATAGTTTTTGGTGGAAAATTCATTTGGATTGGCCGTTGTTACTCGGCATGTTGTTACTGGTCATTTTTGGATTGTTGATATTGTTCAGTGCTTCCGGTGAAAACTGGGCGATGATAGAACGGCAGGGTTTCCGATTGGCATTTGCGACATTGATTATGGTTGTTATTGCACAATTACCGGTACGACAGTTAAAAGGATGGCTCTTACCTATTTTTATTGTTGGCGTGTTATTGTTGATTGTGGTGCTAATTTTTGGTCATGTTGGCAAAGGCGCGCAACGCTGGCTGGATATAAAAATATTCAAGTTTCAGCCTTCTGAAATGATGAAGCTTGCCATGCCTTTGACGCTGGCATGGTATTTTGATCAAAAACGCTTACCGCCTCGAAAAAGAGAATTAGCAATTGCGGCACTGGCAATATTGATCCCAACAGGTTTAATTGCAAAACAACCGGATCTAGGAACGGCTTTATTGGTCGTCAGTTCGGGGGTATTTGTCATTTTTCTAGCTGGAATCTCCTGGAAATATATTCTCTCAATTATTATTTTAGGTGTCGGTTATATTCCTTTTCATTGGTCATATTTTATGCGCGATTATCAGCGTCAGCGGGTACTTACTTTTTTAAATCCAGAATCAGATCCACTCGGTGCAGGTTACCATATCATTCAGTCCAAAATAGCTATCGGTTCGGGAGGGTTTTATGGCAAAGGCTGGATGAACGGGACACAATCACAGTTAGATTTTTTGCCTGAGCGACATACCGATTTTATTTTTTCAGTAATGGCTGAAGAATTTGGCTTTGCCGGTGTGGTTCTTTTAGTTGCACTTTATTTATTTATTATCGGTCGTTGTTTGTTTATTGCAACACAGGCGCAGGATAGTTTCTCCAGATTAGCAATTGGCTCTCTCACACTGATTTTCTTTACTTATATTTTGGTCAATATCGGCATGGTTTCGGGATTGTTTCCAGTGGTAGGATTGCCATTACCACTGGTATCCTATGGGGGTACTTCGTTAGTAACTTTGATGGCTGGATTTGGTGTCATTATGAGTTTACATACGCATCGGAAATTGCACTCCCGTTAACACGGGATTAGCAGTAGGCTACAGTCAATACAAATTCAGTTTCTACAGAGAAACTATAATTTTATGTTAAAAGGAATAATGTTTTATGAAATTTCAGGGCTTGAAAATGAAAAAAAAATTATTACTGACTTCTCTTATGTTTATTTCAAGTCTTGGCCTAAACACAAGTTTAACTGCTGCCAAAGAGGATAACCTGGGGAAAACAGCAGCAAAATCTCCGCTGGTCATAAAATCAGCAAAAGCTGTTACAAAAAATAATAACTTAAACAAGAAAGCTGGTAGAAATATCTCTCAATTGCCAACAGTGCAGGAAATTGCAGTTCAGAAAATATTTATTAATGATATCGTGACAAAATACCAG
>CAZKUH010000370.1:0-3215 GCA_964555895.1 uncultured Enterobacterales bacterium | reverse complement strand
ACATGCGACTTTTTTCACCATACCAGGGATGAGCAGCGCCTTTGACTCAGATCAATAGCTCAAACTTCACCCTCGTATATTATTAAATCAAAGGTGTTAATGCCGCCGACGAGGTAATAAGACCCGTGTGACGGTGATATACTGGTAAAAGAAAATTGGGACCCCTACGGACTTTGCCGCCTGTGGAAGTCTTTCGGGTCCGAGAATTAATAACCCCAGCACGCCGATTAGCACAAGTTCTGAAAAACCGATATCAAACATTTATTTGTGTTTTTTGGATTCTACAGGCTCGCCTTCACCTTCAATAATTCTGCCAGCATCTTTGCTGGTATTATCGTCTACAGATTTATCGTCATTGACGGCTTTTTTGAAACTTTTGAGTGCGGAACCTAAATCTCCACCAAGGTTTTTCAGTTTTTTTGTTCCAAATAATAAAATAATAATTACTAAAATAATTATTAATTGTGGCACGCTTATTCCCATTTTCTCTACCTTCTAGTTAAAACCAAATTGTCGACCACCGAGGATATGAAAGTGAAGATGATCCACTTCCTGACCACCATCGGGACCGGTATTAATAATCGTTCGAAACCCATTATCCAGCCCAAGGATCTGAGCAATTTTGGGTATAGTCAATACCAAATGGGCCATTATATCACTGTCTTCATTAGATAGATGCGCTAAACTCTGAATGGGTTTACGCGGTATCAACAAGACATGCACAGGTGCCTTGGGTGAAATGTCTCGAATACAGATAACCTTGTCATCTTCGTAAACAAAGTCAGCCGGTAGCTCTCCCGCCATAATTTTGCTAAAAATTGAAGCTGTCATACGCACCTTCCAAGTATCATAATTGTAGTCTACAACCTACTTCTTTCATATTATTTTTGACTTAAACCCTGCATCTTGAATGATTATGGGTATAGTCCCAAGATAAATGTTTCACTCTGATTTTTCATCACCGTCACGCTGAAATTAGTCATAATGAATAATCAAGGTGATATCTCATGATAAATTCATTCGATCTACTCTCTGGAAAACCACCAAACTATCTTGCTGAGACAAAGGATACCAGCCAAAATACCGTTGCGGCAACTATTGATCCCAGTGATAAAATGGTTTCTTGTTCCGTTAATGTAAAGACAATACCCGCAAAAGTCAGGCTAACGGCCAGACTGGTAAAAAACATGAAACGCATTCTCTTTTTTGTCAACTGGCTCTGATTTTCTATGGCGCTGGTAAGGGCGTCCATTTTTTGCGGCATTTGCGGTAAAACACTCAGGCTTTCATAAAACATTTGCGGCATATCTGGCAGTTTCTCACGCCAGTAAGGTAATTGCTGCTTTACTTCCTTCATCAGTTGCTTCAAACCCATTCGTTCTTTTAACCAATTTTCGAGGTAGGGTTTAGCCGTTTGCCACAAATCCAATTCAGGATATAACTGCCGGCCTAAACCTTCTACGTAAAGCAGAGTTTTCTCTAACAATACCAGTTGCGGTTGCACTTCCATATCAAATCGCCGTGCGACCTGAAATAGTTGGATGAGAAACTGACCAAAGGAAATCTCATGTAACGGGCGCCCAAAAATAGGCTCGCAAACGGTTCTAATAGCTGACTCAAAATCCGACACTGAGGTGCCGGCAGGTACCCAACCGGAATCCAAGTGTAACTGTGCGACTTTATAGTAATCACGATTGAAAAACGCCACAAAATTTTCTGCCAAATAACGCTGATCCTCAACGGTTAACGATCCCATAATGCCACAATCTATACCGATGTATTTGGCATCCTCAACGTTGCTTATATCAACAAATATATTCCCTGGATGCATATCAGCATGAAAAAAATTATCTCGGAAAACCTGGGTAAAAAATACCTCCACACCCTTTTCAGCCAGGCGCTTCATATCAATGCCAGCACTTTTTAATCGCTCAACTTCTGCCACTGGAACGCCATAAATTCGCTCCATAACCATAATGTTTACACGTGAAAAATCCCAATACACCTGCGGAATATATAAATCTTTTGAGCCTTCAAAATTCCGCCTGAGTTGCGTCGCATTTGCCGCTTCTCGACGTAAATCCAGTTCATCAAAAATTGTTTTACGATAATCCGAAACAACCTCGGGTAAACGCATACGCCTGGCATCCCGATAATTAGCATGAACCACTTTAGCCAGGCCTTCGAGTAGATCAATATCTCTGCTAATGCTGCTTTCAACATCTGGCCGTAGCAGTTTTATCACCACTTCACTGCCATTTTTTAAAGTGGCACTATGCACTTGGGCAACCGATGCCGATGCCAACGGTTCAATATCAAAAGTGGCAAATAATTCATCAATCGGAGCGCCCAATGATTTTTCGATAATTTGTTTTGCTATTTTTCCGTCAAAGGGAGTGACTTTATCCTGTAAAAAGGTCAGTTCAGCAGTAATGTCTTCAGGGAACATATCTTTACGGGTCGAAAGCAACTGTCCAAATTTTATAAAGACCGGACCAAGTTGCTGCATTGCCTCGCGCAGGCGTTCGCCGCGTGTTGCCTGCTTTAATCGTTTTCTATTCCAGGGTTGCAGTATATGCAATAAGGTTGTGATTTTTTGCAGCCGAGTATCCTCTACAAATTCATCTAAGCCATATTGCAAAAGAGTCTTTTGTATTTGATATGCTCTGCTAAACCTTGTCCAACTTATCATTATTTAATCTCTTGTTGCGCTGCTGCATTGTTCGAATTTAGACGTTTAATGCGTGCTTCAAGTCGCGCTACATCACTACGTAAAGTTACTGTTTTTGTAAAAAAAACATCCATTTCCATTTTAGCTGGTGAAAGTCTAGACTCCTCCTGAATATAATCTTGGGTATTTGTTAGAAAATTTGACAATTGTTTCTTAAATTCAATTTTCATTTCTGCCGCGCTATCTATAATTTTTCTACTCAATAAATCGCCAAACATTCGAGAAAGCGTTTCCTCCCACTCAGGAGAAAGCGATGCCAATAACTGTTCAAAATTTTGTCCGACGGCAATATCACCCGCAAAACTCACATCACCACCGATCAATTGCTCGTCATTCCTTCGGGCTTCCAGTAATTCTAAAAAGCCAGAAATACTGCCCGTTATTTTAACATCAACTTTAAAGGTCAGCCCGTCGTGTTGGCAGAGGGGGGTCGGCCATGCGTCGCGCTGCGTGGCCGTCGTTGGTGTATCTTGCTCTTACGCGT